>JANMLE010001160.1:0-1153 GCA_031372385.1 Planctomycetota bacterium
CCTTGTAACCGGACTGTGCCAGCACGCTGTTGAACTTGTCCAGCCCGAGAGTTTTCAACACGTCGCTGATCGTCGGCTGTTCTGGAGACGGCAGCGGGATGTCACCGAACCGGCCGCGCAGTGCGGCGAAGTCGAGCCAGACCAATCCCGTCCGGTCAAACGTCGGTTTCGCGGCGAGCTTCTTCCCTTGCGGAGTCGCGGCGAAGCTGGGGCTCTTGCCGTCTGCGACGGCGAGGGCAGCGTCGACGGCACCCATGCCGATCGTCAGGACCAGGTGCTCCCCTTCGGACCACCATCCCAACTCCACGCCGGGTGTGCCCGGCAGCACGACTCGCGAAACCGTTCCCCCCGGATTCCTCTTTTCAATTTTCAATTCCGCATCGGGCCCGAGAGCCTCAACGAACTGGTTGAGCACGCCGCCATGCGGACCGGCGTTGTGGGCCACGACGGTCAAGTACGGGATGCCCGGTCCATCGCCGGGTGCAAAGCCGATCGAAATCGTCAGGCCGTTCTGGTTGACAAACTCGAAGATCTCGACGGCGGCATGAGACCGCTCATCGGGAAGCTGTTCCAACACTTCACGCACCATTTTTGTCAACGTGTCGAGCAGGCCCGACTTTCGAAACGCCTCATACGCCGCCGTCTTTTCCCAGGCGGCCTGATGCGCGGCGTCACCATCGGAACTAGCGAGCAGCACCGTTCCCGCGGGGATCAGCGCCAACGGCTCGGCCTGTTTGGCCTTGCCCTGCGCCCAACTCCAGGTCCAACCGAGTGCGACGATGCCGCACAGTACCAGGCCGAAGGCCAACGAGATTCTTCCAGTCCGTTTCATTGATAACTCCGATTCATCAAGGGGAAGTGTGGTCGGAACGTGAGTCCGAATGGTCATGAATTGTGGACGTGCGATGGACTGTGGTCATGCGTCGGACATGGATGACACGCCCGACAAAATTCAATGTAGCGTGGGCTTCAGCCCACGTTTCTCGGGAGATAATGCTTCCGCGTGGGCTAAAGCCCACGCTACCAGGACTTTTGTCGGGCGCGTCATGGACGCCCGTCGCACCTGCCACCTGCCAATTGCCGGTCACTCGCCGCGCAGTTTCTTGCCGAGCTTGTTGATGGCGTCTCCGCAGTCCTTGCGGGCGGCGTTGAA
>JANMLE010001161.1:0-1030 GCA_031372385.1 Planctomycetota bacterium
GCCGCCCGCAAGGACTGCGGAGACGCCATCAACAAGCTCGGCAAGAAACTGCGCGGCGAGTGACCGGCAGTTGATCAGTGCAACGGACGTCGATGTCCGACGCACGATCACAGTCCATCGCACGTCCACAATTCACGACCATTCGGACTCACGTCCCCATCACACGTCCCCCTCACTTCCCTTGATGAATCGGAGTTATCCATGAAACGGACTGGAAGAATCTCGTTGGCCTTCGGCCTGGTACTGTGCGGCATCGTCGCACTCGGTTGGACCTGGAGTTGGGCGCAGGGCAAGGCCAAACAGGCCGAGCCGTTGGCGCTGATCCCCGCGGGCACGGTGTTGCTCGCCAGTTCGGATGGTGACGCCGCGCATCAGGCCGCCTGGGAAAAGACCGCGGCGTACGAGGCGTTTCGAAAGTCGGGCCTGCTCGACACGTTGACAAAAATGGTCCGCGAAGTGTTGGAGCAGCTTCCCGACGAGCGGGCTCACGCCGCCGTCGAGATCTTCGAGTTCGTCAATCAAAACGGCCTGACGATTTCCATCGGCTTTGCACCCGGCAACGGACCGGGCATCCCCTACCTGACCGTCGTCGCCCACAACGCCGGTCCGCATGGCGGTGTGCTGGAGCAGTTTGCCGAGGCTCTCGGACCACAGGCCGAACTGAAGAGCGAAAAGATCGCCGGGCGCATGGTTTCGCGAGTCGTGCTGCCGGGCACACCCGGTGTGGAGTTGGGATGGTGGTCTGAAGGTCAGCACCTGGTCCTAACGATCGGCCTCGGTGCCGTCGACGCCGCGATCGCCGTGGCAGATGGCAAGAGCCCGAGCTTCGCGTCGACTCCGCAAGGGAAGAAGCTCGCCGCGAAGCCGACCTTTGACAGGACGGGATTGTTCTGGCTCGACTTCGCCGCACTGCGCGGCCGGTTCGGTGACATCCCGCTGCCGTCTCCAGAACAGCCGACGATCAGCGACGTGTTGAAAACTCTCGGGCTGGACAAGTTCAACAGCGTGCTGGCACAGTCCGGTTACAAGG
>JANMLE010001179.1:0-7434 GCA_031372385.1 Planctomycetota bacterium
CACTCACTTTGAAAGGGCACACCAGCAGAGTCCAGAGCGTGGCGTTTAGCGCAGATGGGAAACGGCTGGCGTCGGCAGGCGGTTACGATCGGACGGTGAAGGTGTGGGACGTCGCAAGCGGTCAGGAGAAGCTCACGTTGACAGGGCACACCGGCAGAGTCCAGAGCGTCGCGTTTAGCGCAGACGGGAAACGGCTGGCGTCGGCCAGCGGCGATAAGACGGTGAAGGTGTGGGCCGCCACGAGCGGTCAGGAAACGCTCACGTTGAAAGGGCACTCCGGCCAAGTCACGAGTGTGACGTTTAACCCGGACGGAAAACGGCTGGCGTCGGCCAGCCTCGATAAGACGGTGAAGGTGTGGGACATCACGCCTCGCCCGTGAGCCGACACGGGGATCGACGGCCTGAAGTTCTTCTACGACCTCAAAGACAACGACGCCCGGAAAATCGTCGTCAGCATGAAGGGAGGCGGACTCAAGGCCGACGACATCCGCGCCCTGAACCACGTCCGCAAACGCGAGAAAGCTGACATCGCCTTGCTCATCTCGCTGAATGAACCGACCGCCAAGATGCGGGCCGACGCGGCCTCGGCCGGAATCTTCCACGGCGGACCCGACGGCCAGACGCAGTATCCCCGCGTCCAACTCCTGACCATCGACGGGTTGTTGTCCCGTCAACAACGCGCGGAACACCCCGACTACGTCAAACACGACAACTTCACAAAAGCCAAACGCGAAACCAAGAAGCAGGTCAACTAGGAACGGTTCGACGACGAGTAAACGAAACGTAGAGTGGGCAACCAAACGGGGTCGGGAGTCCTTTTCAAAGCCGCATGGAGAAAAACATCGTCGTTTCACACGCCTTCTTGTGCGGCTTGAAAAAGATTCCCAACCCCGTTGCTCGATCCGCCTCCAAGACTGACTTTGACTTTTCGACTCGACAACAACGACGCTCGGCAACTTTCCATTGAGAACAAACATGATGAAGAAACGAGTTCTTGCCTTCGGCCCCCTTGCGGCACTAGCCATCGGCATTTGTGGAAGTCAGTTCTTGGCGACCGACAAGTTGGAGTCACCGGCGTTGGGGCAGACACCGTTGTCGGACAACCTGGACCGCACGGTCCTGCCGATTCCGGAACCGAAGCGCGCGCCGATCACGGAGCTTGATGTTCGCAATGTGAAGGCTCCGCCGCGGTTTGAGGTGAAGGCTCCGGCCGGCGCGCCCAACGTGCTCATCGTGCTGATCGATGACATGGGGTTCGGACAGTCGAGCGCCTTTGGAGGGCCGATCCACATGCCGACGTTGGAGCGCTTGGCGAAGGGCGGGCTGAAGTACAACAAGTTTCACACGACCGCGCTCTGTTCGCCGACGCGGGCGGCGTTGCTCAGCGGGCGCAATCATCATGTGAACAACATGTGCTCGATCACCGAGACGGCAACCGCGTTTCCCGGCCAAACGGGCTAGCGGCCCAACAGCGTCGCACCGCTGGCCGAGATGCTGCGGCTCAACGGGTACAGCACGACCGCGTTCGGCAAGTCGCATGAGACCGCCGCTTGGGAGGTCAGCCCGTCAGGACCGACCGATCACTGGCCGACCCGATCCGGCTTCGACAAGTTCTATGGCTTCATCGGGGGCGAGGCGAATCAATGGGCGCCTGGCTTGTACGAAGACATGACGCGGATCGAGACGCCGAAAGATCCGAAGTACCACCTGATGACCGACCTTGGCAACTAGGCGATCAAATGGATCGGTTCGCAGAAGTCGCTCACGCCGGGCAAGCCGTTCTTCAACTACTTTGTTCCGGGAGCGACTCACGCACCGCACCATGTCCCGAAAGAATGGATCGCTAAATACAAGGGCAAGTTCGATCAGGGCTGGGACAAACTCCGCGAAGAGACGCTCGCCCGGCAGAAGTCACTGGGCGTCGTGCCGCAAGACACCAAGCTCGCCACCAAACCCGAAGCGATCAAGGACTGGGACACGCTGAGTGCCGACGAGAAGACGTTGTTCTCCCGCCAGATGGAAGTCTTCGCCGGATTCGGTGAGTACGCCGATTACGAAGTCGGCCGGCTCGTGCAGGCGATTGAAGACTTGGGGCAGTTGGACAACACGCTCGTTTTCTACGTCGTCGGCGACAACGGCGCGAGTGCCGAAGGGACCATGAACGGCCTGTTCAACGAGATGACCTACTTCAACCAAGTCCCCGAATCGGTTCCGGAAATTCTCAAGCGGATCGACGATCTGGGTGGCCCGAATTCCTATGGCCACTACGCGGCGGGTTGGGCCGTGGCGGGAGACACGCCGCTTGCCTGGACGAAGCAAGTCGCTGGCAGCTACGGCGGGACTCGCAATGGCCTGGTGATCCACTGGCCGCAGCGGATCACAACGAAGAACGAAGTGCGGTCGCAGTGGCATCACGTCATCGACATCGCGCCGACAATCCTCGAAGCGGCCGGCTTGCCCGAACCCAAGTCGGTCAACGGGACGATGCAGACGCCGATCCAAGGGGTGAGCATGGTCTACACGTTCGCCGACGCCAAAGCGAAGGACCGGTACAAGACGCAGTACTTCGAGATCTTCGGCAACCGCGGCATCTATCACGACGGTTGGCTGGCTCACACCGTTCACCGCGCCGCTTGGGAGTATCAGCCGCGACGACCGCTGCTCGAAGACAAGTGGGAGCTGTATCACGTCGACGATGACTTCAGTTCGGCCAACGACTTGGCCGCGAAGAATCCGGAGAAGCTCAAGGAGTTGCAGGCGCTGTTCCTGAAGGAGGCGGCTGCCAACCATGCGCTGCCGATTGATGACCGCTCTGTCGAACGTTTTGACGCCGCGCTCGTCGGGCGTCCCGATTTGATGGCCGGCCGCACATCGCTGACGGTCTTCCAAGGCATGACCGGGATGTCTGAGAACGTCTTCATCAGCACCAAGAGTCGGTCGCACACGATCACCGCCGAAGTGCAGATTCCCCCGGGTGGAGCCAACGGCGTGGTCATCGCCCAAGCGGGTCGCTTCGGCGGCTGGGCGCTCTATCTGAAGGACGGCAAGCCGATCTACACCGACAACTTCCTCGGCCTGACGGCGTACAAAGTCGCCGCGTCCAAGCCGCTGCCCGCAGGCAAGGCAACCATCCGCTACGAGTTCGCCTACGACAGCGGCGGTCCCGGCAAGGGTGGCAAGGGGACGCTCCTGGTCAACGGTGAGAAGGTTGCCGAAGGCCGCATCGAACGGACGCAACCATCAATGTTTTCCGCCGACGAAGGGGCGGATGTCGGTCAAGACCGTGCGACCAACGTGACCGACGACTACAAAGAGGGGGACAACAAGTTCACCGGCAAGATTCACAAGGTGACAGTCGATTTGAAGTGACGTGAACTGGACTGAAGCGCCCGCTGTGTCCCGTATCCAAGGCGGGACGCATCGGCCACGCAGTCAAACCCGCCAAGGACCGGCACATCAGTAACGACCGTTCGAGAAATTATTGTCGTGGATCGCTCCGCGATCCAACGTTCTGATCGCGGAGCGATCAGCGACAATGCGACAGTGAATTCTCGAACGGTCCTGAACGACTCGATTGCTTCTCTTCCCCCCGCGAGGAATAAACCGGCGGCTCAAAACCGAAGCGCGAGCGCCGCGAACGCTCCGTACATCCGGACGTTGGCTTCGAACGCCGTCGCCCCGCCGCCGCTGGATCGATTGATGTCCAGGACGCGGTGTCCGGCCACCAGTGAGGCCGATCGGTTCAATTGATAGTCCTCTCCCGCCAGAACGTTCCAGGCGAGCGTCGAGGAACTGCCGACGCCGAATCCCCCGACATCGGCGCGGGCAAACGCATCAATGCGGCTGGTGATCGGGGCGCGGGCACCGATCACCAGATCAACCCACGTCTCACCAGATCGACCCACGTCGCCGAGCGTTCCTCATGGAGCGTCGGCCCCGGACCGAACGGGTCGATCGTCACCGCATTGCCGAATTGGGACTCTCCGTCATTCCTGTGGAACAACACCCGTGAGCGGCAAGACGCTAGCCGCCGGTCTGCTGGAAATCACCGGCGGCTAGCGCCTGGCCGCTCACGTCGCACAACTTCCAACAGGAATGGCGGAGAGCCGAAAATGGCAAGTCACGCTCGCGGCCAAGTATGGGTGTTGGCTTTGATCGAGGCGTAGTTGGCATCGAGTTGCGGACCAAGCAACAGCAGCGCGGTGATGCGGCGGATGACGTCGCGGAAGTGGGTGACTTCATCGACGGTGAGGGGGCGGCCGAGCAGGGATTGTTCGCGGTAGCTGAGCCACTTTTTGAGGACTTGGTAGCCACCGAGCGTGTATTCCCAGACCGGTCGCGGGACGTTTTTCCAATGGGCTTTGTCGTTGAGAAAGATGTCGCAGGTTTCTTCGCCGAGGAGGGCCAGCGCACTGAGCGGCACGGCGCTAGCCGCCGGTCGCGGCGTGGAACCAGTGGTCCGTGGACCGGCGGCTTGCGCCGTACCGCTCACATCATCGAGGGCGGCGCGTTCGGCGGCGTCGAAGGGGCGGGAGAGGACGCGGCCTTTGGCGGGCATCGTGATGCCTCCCTTGCCGGCGATTCCCCAGCGGGCGGTGACGGCGTAGTCGCCGTCGGTGAAGTTGCCGCCGCCGACTTTGGTGGGCTGGCCGATGGTCTTCAGCGCGGGGGACAGTTTGCCGCTCGTGACGCCCTCGACTTTCGTTTCGGGGTCGAGCAGCGCGGCGACTTGGCGACCCAACTCGGCGGAGGCGAGCAGTCGTTCGCGTTCGGTGGGGAGCGGCACGCGCGGCCAGTCCTGCCGCAGCGCCGGCGCGTTCTCGGTCGCGTAACTCGGTGCGTGGAGGATGGCAATCGTGTGATGAAACAAGTGCGGATGATCGGTGATGCCGTTCATGCCTTGCAGAAACTGAAATCCCGCGTCGGAAATGTCGATGAGGTGTAGCACGTTCCTGAATGATCAAAGGGCGCATATCAAGACCGCAAATTTGCAAATGCCATCGCTCTTCCCAAGAACGAGCTCGCGAATTGTGTGAAAGCAAGGTCCGGTGAAATCTCGCGGAAATCGCCGCTGAGCACGGAGGTTCGTTGAGACAGAAGAAAACAGGCCGAGTCGTAGAGCCGCTCGCGGATCATGTGTGTGAGCAAGAGTTCGTAGCGGCGGACGTAGGAGGCGTTTTGAAACACCGGGAACACTGGAAAGTGCGGTTGGCGGACGCTCACGGGATTGGTTGATCCGGGGCATTCTTCCAGCAACATCAGATAGCCCAACCACGGTCGCTGTGCGGCATGGAACGCACCTTCCCGGAAGGCGGTCCAAAGATCGGTTGTCGAGCCGAGCGCCTCTTCGGTGCGGTTGTTGAAATTGTTTCCGAAGGACGGACCCACTTGCGATTTGAACTCGAACGCGGCCAGCAACGTGCCCTCCACGATCACGACCAAATCCCATTGTTTCTCGGCTCGGAAATAGCCGGGCAATTCGAGGCGACTTTCCGAATAGATCGCAGCATCGGGAAGACCGGCTTCGATCAGTAGCTTGCGAACGATGGTGACAAATCCATCCATCTGCCTGCCGCCCGTGACGGCACTCCGAGCACCCGTGTCGCGAAGGCCAGTCGTTGCTCCCTGCGACTCGGATTGACGATCCCGAGTGGACCAGAAGCGTTTGATCGCCTCTTGGATTTGCAGACTGTAATTGCTCATTTCGTGCGACCGCTGACGGTGAAAGTCGTCTGATTGAACAGTCCCGAAGTGTCCTTCGAGAATCGCGTCGCGGCGTGCGCCAGATATGTTTCGTCGATCTCGAAGCCAACACTGTTGCGTCCCCAAAGAGCTGCGGCCACGCTCGTCGTGCCCGTGCCGGCGAATGGATCGAGCACCGTGTCTCCCACGAAGCTAAACATGCGAACGAGCCGTTGCGCCAATTCGAGCGGATAGGGCGCGGGATGCCGTTTGGTGGATGCCCCCGTGAGACCGTTCCAAATCTGCTGGAACCATTGCCGATGGTTCTCTTCCGAAATCACGCTGAGGATTCGAGCGGCCAAGTCCGGCGTTCGATACCCGCCCGGCTTGCGCTGCATCAGGATAAATTCGATGTCATTCTTGACGACCGCGTTCGGCTCGTAAGGCTTGCCGAGAAAGCCCCCGGCCCCTTCAACCTCATAGACTGCGTTGGAGATCTTGTTCCAAATGATCGGAGCCAAGTTGTCAAAACCGATCACCCGGCAATGTTCCTGAATGGAGGCGTGCAGCGGCACGACGGTGTGCCGTCCGTTGTACTTCCGCCGCGACAAACAGATATCTCCGACAACACAAATCAGCCGACCGCCCACAACCAACGCATCAAAGCACTGCTGCCAAACCTGATCGAGACCAGTCAAAAACTCGTCGTAGTCAACGACATGGCCGAGTTGCCCGTCAACGTCCCGATATTCCTTGAGCGTCCAATACGGCGGCGAGGTCAGCACCAGATGCACCGACTCGGTCGCCAACGGAGTCATGTTCCGCGCATCCCCAAGATTCAAGTGATGCGTCGTCGGAATCTGTTGGACAGCAGCCTCGATCAACTGAGTCAATTCCGGCGTCCGAGCAATGCGCGGAATCGCCGTCTGAGGATCGCCAAGTTCTTGTAATTCCGGAGGAATGAATGACGCCAAATCTATGGATGCGGCAGCTCGACCGATCACTCGTTTATCAATCACCGCACTGGCCATTCGCAACTGCCTTCCTCTTTGTTCCTCCCGGACCGCGCCTGCCACGATGAACTATCGCCGCCCGCGCGGCCGAATACAACTACTCGGAAAAACGGAGCCGGCAGAATTTCGAGGCCGAAAACGCGATCGGTGGCCGCGTTCTTCAAGCGTCCCGCGCGTCGCTGGCGAGGAACCACGCCACGTCTTTCGGATCGGTCAGCGGGACCGGTCGACGCAGACAACGCTCCAGAAAATCGAGCAACCGTTCGCCGTGTTCTTTCTCTGCTTGCTCGGGCTTCGAGACGAGTTGCCAGAATTCTTTCTCGCTCGCAGCGAGCCGATAGAACTCGTGCCGCACCGGCTTGCCGTTGTGATCGCGACCGATGAGCGAGAACTCGCGGAAATTGGTGACCAAGACCTGATGGTGCTGACCCCAATACCGGCCGACCTGAGTTCCGGCGGCGAGCTTCGCCAGATCGTTCGCGAACGGTTTCGCTTCAATCACGCCACGAGCCGGTTTCTGTCCGGACAATGGATTCTCTTCGCTTTTGGAAATCTGATCCTGCGTGAAGAGACCACCGTCCGGCATGTTGCCGTCCCGGTTCCCCAAACTCATGAAGCAACGCACGCGCGGCTTCTTGAGCTTCTGCCCAACGGCAGAGAGGAACTGGCTCGAAACAACTTCCCGTGAGCGGCAAGGCGCTAGCCGCCAGTGAGTTGGAAATACCGGCGGCTAGCGCCT
>JANMLE010001241.1:0-5439 GCA_031372385.1 Planctomycetota bacterium
CTCACAAGGCTGTCCCCCGTGCTATGATCCCACCCATCAACCCGTTACCCATGTCCCCGAACACCCGTTACCCATGTCCCCGGTCCGAACAGAAGACTCAGGGCGTGCCACACGGGTTCCGCTTTCAAACGGCCCCACCACCGGTTGATCCGGTCGTTTGATCAACACACTCCGCTCCATCACCGCCCGGCCGGAGTCTTTTTAATGTCGTCACCGCCCTGGTCGGCAGACTTCAGCCGGGCTCACATGGTCATCCGCATCAAGCCCCATCCTTTCCGTGTTCAATTCCAGCGACTTCGCCTAGACTCCGCCCATGAGCGAGCAAATCTCCGAACTGTTCCTCCTGTGTGCGTCCGCCCTGTTGGCGGGAATCGTCAATTCCGTCGCGGGGGGTGGCACATTGCTGACATTCCCGGTGCTCGTCTGGACGTTGGGAAACCCCGTGCTGGCCAACGGCACCAGCACCACGGTGCTGTTTCCCGGTTCGCTCGCGGCGGCGTGGGGCTACCGGCGCGAATTGGCGGACCAACGGCGGTGGATCGTTCCCCTGCTGATCCCGTCGCTCATCGGTGGACTGCTGGGAACCTGGCTGGTCGTCAGTCAGCCCGAAAAGATCTTTGAACACCTCGTTCCCTGGCTGATCCTGACCGCGACGTGCCTGTTCCTGTTGCAACCGATGATCACTCGTTGGACCGGAGTCGGCCGGCCGCACCAGCAACCTTCGCCGATGGTCTTCGGCGGCATCATTGTTTTCCAATTCTTGGTGGCCCTCTACGGAGGCTACTTCGGCGCGGGAATCGGGATTCTGATGCTGAGCAGTCTCGCGCTGATGGGTGTGGGTGACATTCACCGGATGAATGCGCTGAAGAGCCTGTTCGCGTCGGCGATCAACGGCATGTCCGTGGTGTTGTTCATCAGCTACGGCAAGGTCGACTGGACACATGCGGGCCCGATGATCGCCGCCGCCATCGTGGGGGGCTTCCTCGGTGCCAGCGTTGCCCGACGCCTCAACAAGAATTTGGTTCGGTATTCCGTCATCGCCATCGGGTTCACGTTGTCGGTGTATTACTTCGCGCGGCCCTTCCTCTCCTCATAGCCTGGATTATTCATGGCAGAAGAAGAGCCGCGCTGTTTGTAGCTGAATTCGCAAGAATTCAGCGAATCATCGGACTACGACCTGAGTTCTTGCGAACTCAGCTACGACGCCGTGAATCATCCGGGACAGGGTTACGACATGTCGAGCGAAAAGGCCGAGGGCCTGATTTTGCGGGTGACCGACTTCAGTGAAACCAGCCGGATTGTCATGCTGTTCACGCGTGAATTCGGCAAGATTTCGGCCCTCGCCAAGGGGGGCCGACGCCTGAAGGGGCCGTTTGAATCCGCTCTTGACCTGCTCGCGACATGTCAGATAGTGTTCCTTCGCAAGAGCACATCCGGACTTGATCTCCTCACCGAAGCCAAACTCGTTCATCGTTTTCATCCGCAGGAACGAGATCTGACCTGCCTCTACGCCGGTTACTACGTCGCCGAACTGCTGTTGGGACTGACCGAGGACTACGATCCACATCCCGAACTTTACGCGGCCGCTCAAGACGCCCTGCAATCATTCACCACCAGCCAGACCACGCCGATCGCGATCCTGCGGTTTGAACTGGTCGTGCTGCGAGAAATTGGACAACTGCCCGACTTCGAAACCTGCGCTTCGTGCGGGGCCACCCTGACCGAAGGCCAATCATTTGGATTCTGGGTTTCCCAGGGCGGCCTGATCTGCCCCGAGTGCCAGCATGAGGAATACACACCGTTGACGATTCACGCCGGATCGGCCGCCGCTCTGAGGTTGCTGGCCGGTGAGAACGAGCAGGCATGGCGACGCTTGAACCTTTCGCCTCAGCAATTCAAGGAAGCCCGTCAGATCGCGACGTCCGCCATTTCGCACGTGCTCGGCAAACGCCCCAAGATGTTGAAGTATCTGACCTGAACTGACCTGACCTGAAGCGGAGTCTGGCAATCATCACATTGCCCGAGCAACACGACGTTGCCGAGGACTCGAAACGACAGCACCCCACCCGTCGAAGACGACCACTTCGACCCAAGACCATCGGTCACGGATGACCATGCAACACGGCACCGGCAGTACGAGCGTCAGGCAGTCACGGGGACGTCCGTCCCGGTGGATGCTGGTATCGATGATGCTGTGGAGCGCACTCCCCGGATGTGTCACCCCATGGGAAAAGTTCGCCCTGATGAAGGACTCGTCTCCGAGCATCGACCGCGTGCAGGGGCCCGCCGAACGCCGGATGAGAAACCTATTCTGGGCCAGAAAACAGGAGGAATCCGAAGACGCCTCCGACTCGCTCAAGCCGCTGGCGGGGACCGAGGAGTACCTCGCCGCCACCGAGTTGTACAAGGACGAGGAATACGCCCAGGCCCAGAAGGCGTTCAAGAGCGTCGCCAAGAAATACAAGAAGAGCGAGATCCGCGAGGACGCGCTCTTCATGCAGGCCGAGGCCGCCTTTCAGCAGGACCACTACTCGAAGGCGCACGACGTCTACGCCACGCTGCTGAAGGAATACCCTTCTTCACGGCATCTGGATGTGGTCTCGGAACGCCTGTTCAAGATCGGACGCCTGTGGCTGGACTTCCCCGAAGTCGCCAAGCTGGATGAAATCCAACAGGTCAACTTCGAAGATCCCAAACGCAAACTGCCGGCCGAGGAAGCCCCCAAGCCGAACAAGACGCCCGTCTTCGTCCCCAATCTCAGCAACAAGGAACGCCCGCTGTTCGACACTCCGGGAAACGGCGTGGCCGCGCTGCAGGCGATCTGGATGAATGATCCCACCGGCCCACTGGCCGACGACGCAATGATGCTGGTGGCCAGCCATCACGCCCGCCAGGGGAACTACATTGAAGCGGACCGTTACTTCCGCATGCTCCGCGAGACGTTTCCCAACAGCCCGCATTTGAAGGATGCGTTCCTGATCGGCTCGCACGTCAAGCTGATGTCGTACCAGGGCGCCGACTACGACGGCAAGACCCTGAACGACGCCCAATTGCTGAAGGAAAGCACGCTGCGACTCTATCCAAACATCGGCGAAGCGGATCGTTTGAGGGATGAGCTCGCCAAGATCGAAGCGGCGAAGGCGGAAGTTCTGTGGAAGCAGGTCGAGCTCTGGCTTCGCAAGGGAAACAAGCGGGCCGCCGCCGTGATGTGCCATCAACTGATCAGCACGTTTCCCAAGTCCGCCCAAGCCGAGAAGGCCCAGGCGAAGCTGGAAAGCCTGGGGCCCGCATACGTCAGCGGCGCGGTGCTCCTCACTCCGATCGATCCCCCAAAACCGCCGCTGTGGCGACAGGCCCTCGGTCTGCCGGCAGCCGATGTGCCACCGAAGGCACCAGCCGCCACGACCACCTCACCTTACGCAGGCGAACCGAAGGACGAGCAGGCGCCATCGCGCTGGAATCCGCTTCCACCGTTTCGCAAGCGTCCCGCTCCCACGACCGATCCGGTCGAGGACCGTTCGCCGGGTCAATCGTCCGAAGCGGACGAGTCCGACAGCGGGCGGGTCAATCTGGACGGGAAGGATGCTCCCAAGAAACGAAACTGGCTCTGGCCTGCTCCGCGAAAACTGCCTGACGAGGCCGACGCCGACGCCAGAAAGCTGGAGGTCGACGACACTCCCGGACGGTCCAAACTGTAGTCCGTAAGACCTGTATGACATCAAAGTCCCTCTCCGCCATGACCTTCGCCCGGCGTCCTTCAGGACGGCTGAATGCGGGCGTGTGTCCGGCGAAACATCCGGAGGCGCGAGGCCTCCGCCGACTCGCGATGCCATTTGGACGACTGTTGTTCCAGCTCGCGACAAGCGGTTGCCTGCTGGTCCTGCTCTTGTCCGGCTGCGGATACACCGTCGGCAACGGATTCAGCCCGGACATCAAGACCGTCTCCGTGCCGATCTTTGAAAACGACACGTACCGGCGGGGTCTGGAATACCAGTTGACGGAGGCCGTCCAGAAGGAGATCCAGACCCGGACGCCTTACCGGCTCGCCCGCGGGACCGACGCCGACACGCGATTGACCGGGCGGATCGTGCAGGTTCGCAAGGATGTCTTGGGTGAGAACAACAACGACGATCCCCGTCAGCTTCAGTTTTCGATCATGGTCCGAGTGACGTGGGAAAACCTTCGCACCGGTGAAATCTTGGCGCAGCAAGAAGTTCCGGTGGCCCCCGAGGCCATCCCGTTGATCACTCAGGCGGGGTTTGCTCCGGAACTTGGTCAGTCGCAGGCCACCGCCACGCAGTCGGCGATTCACCAGTTGGCCAAGCACATCATCAACATGATGGAAGCGCCCTGGTGAGCAAGGTTCCCCGCCGCGTCCATCGCCCCACCACATTTGCACATCCGCCAGCGTCAAGCCAATTGTGCGATTCGCCGCGAGATTTTCCCGGAAAACTGCCCACCGCAAGGTTTTTGAGTTGCCTCCCTAAGACGCCCGGATACCATCGTCGGTGCGGGGTTCCCACAGAATCCCCTGGGGCTCTTTCGAAAGTTGGTTTGGTACCGTGGCGCGGTGGAGGAGGAATCGTGAATTCGCAGGCAGTCTTGGAACAGGAACGCTCCTTCGATGTGGATGCTATCGAAGAGATGCGCATGAGAACCTGGGCCCGTCGTCACTACACTCCGGCCGAAGATCGAAGCAGCAGCCTGCACCCCATTGTCCTCGACGAAATGCTTCGCAAGGACGCGGAGCAGGGGTATCGCAAAAGTCCGAAGTGACGATGCGTCGGTTTACTGATGGGAACCGCATCCACGCAATAACCAAGCCCGCTGCCGAAAGGCATGCGGGCTTGGTTTTTTGGCGATCCTTTCGCGCGACGGCCTGTTCGGCGCGGGTCTCCTGACCCCGTCGAAACGACCGACCGAAGGTCTCCTCTTCTGTTTTCAACGCGAATGGTTGAGGCCCGTCTCTTGGCGATCGTCTCGCATGACGGACCGACACATCCATCGAGACTCCGGTCGGGTTTCGAATGAGCGGAGGGCACCACTGACGGATATTGACCGGCCGTCGATCAAACCCGCTTCCGGTGCAACCGCCGAACCCATGAATGACGTGTCCGACAAAAGTTTCTCACCGGCGTGGCCGGCACAAACGGTGAGGAACGGTTGTGGAGGTTGTAGACTGTCGCTCGGCGTTGTGAGCGTGTTGGCCGGTCTGACATTGATGCTTCGAGCTCGGCAAGAGTTTGGTCGCGATGGCTGGCGAATCAATCATTGGTGACCGTTGAAGACGGGGGTGGCCCTGGGGTGATGCAAAGTTGGTATTGGCGGGGTGAATTGGTCTTGTCGAGGTGGGCGACAAGTGTTTCTCTTTGGAGCGTCAGGTGGCAGCGATCACTTATCCGGAGGCAGCGATGGATCAGTCACAGGGAAGTGGCGGCG
>JANMLE010001245.1:0-4402 GCA_031372385.1 Planctomycetota bacterium
CGCTGGACGAGGCGCGTGGCGACGTGCTGCGCGGCATCGAAGTGGTCGACTTCGCCTGTGGCATCGCGCATCTCAGCAAGGGCGAAACGCTGCCGCAATTGGCCGACAACATCGACGGGCTGACGATGCGGGAACCGATCGGCGTCTGTGTCGGCATCACGCCGTTCAACTTCCCCGCGATGGTCCCGTTGTGGATGTTTCCCCTCGCCATCGCCTGCGGCAATGTTTTCATTCTCAAGCCGAGTGAGAAGGTTCCTTTGACGGCTGTCCGCATGGCCGAGCTGGCTTTGGCCGCCGGGATGCCTCCGGGGGTTCTCAATGTGGTTCATGGAGGTGCCGCTGCTGTCGACGCGCTGTTGGCTCATCCGGATGTCGCCGCCATCAGCTTTGTCGGCTCGACCAGAGTCGCCGAGCATGTCTATGTCACCGGCTGTCGTCACGGCAAACGGGTGCAAGCGGCTGGCGGTGCCAAGAACGTGATGATCGTGATGCCCGATGCCGATCCGACTCCCACCGTCCGGGCGATCATGGGGGCAGCCTATGGCTGTGCCGGTCAGCGCTGCATGGCCGGTTCGATCCTGATGGGAATCGGTGACGCCGCGGCCAGTGTGCGCGACCGCGTGGCCGCCGCGATCGACCAACTCGTGATCGATGACACGAGCGCCAATCCCCGCGCCGAGATGGGGCCGGTCATTGATGCCGCCGCGCGCAGCCGCATCCAACAGACCATCGATCGCGGAACGTCCGACGGAGCGAAGCTGGTGCGCGGCGGTTCCAGTCCGATCCGCGATCGCGGGCACTTCGTCGCGCCCACGCTGTTCGAACAGGCGCGGCCCGAGATGTCGATTGCCCAGGAGGAAATCTTCGGTCCCGTGCTGACGATGCTTCATCCGCGCGATCTGGATGAGGCGATCGCCTGGACCAACCGCGGCACGTTCGGCAACGGAGCGGTCCTCTTCACAAGCAACGGTGGCGCGGCCCGGCAGTTCGCCCGTGAGATCGCGTGCGGCATGGTCGGAATCAACGTCGGCGTTCCCGCTCCGATGGCGGTGTTCGCGTTCTCCGGTTGGAACCGGTCGTTCTTCGGCGACCTGCATGTGCAGGGGCTGGAGGGGATTCTGTTCTACACCCGTCAGAAAATCGTGCTCTCCCGCTGGGACAACACCTACCGCCGCGAACAGGGGTGGTGACCATGTCCGACCAGTTTCACGTTCCGTCAACGATCCTGATCGGCGGCGGTGTCCGGCGCGAGGCGGCTTCGCAACTGCGGCGTTTGGGCGTTGAACGAGTCCTGCTGGTGACGGATGCCGACATGATGCGGCTGGGCACCGCCAACGAAATCGCGGGCCTGCTGACAGACGCCGGACTGCATGTGACTGTCTTCGATGGCGTGCAGCCAGACCCGACGGATCGCAACGTGCAGGCGGGTCTGTCGCTGTTCCATGAACACGGATGCCAGGGGATCGTCGCCGTCGGCGGGGGCTCGCCCATTGATGCCGCCAAGGCGATCAGCGCGCTGACTGTCAATCCGCCGCCGCTGTCGCAATATGCCGGATACCACAAGCTGCCGCGCGCCGGTGCGCCACTCGTCGCGATTCCCACGACTGCCGGAACCGGCAGCGAAGCGACCAAAGTGGCGGTCATCACCGACACCGAACGCGACGTGAAGATGATGATCCTCAGCCTGAATCTGCTGCCGCAGGTCGCGCTCGTCGACTACGAACTGACACTGTCGATGCCGCCGGACCTGACGGCGGCTGTCGGTGTCGACACGCTGACGCACGGGATTGAAGCGTATGTGTCGCGCAAGGCGCACGGCATGACCGACCCGCTCGCGCTGTCGTGCATTCAGCTTGTGGCGCGGCATCTGCGAGCGGCCCATGCCGAGCCCGCGGACCACGCGGCGCGGGCGGGGATGATGCTGGCGGCGTGTCAGGGAGGGATGGCCTTCGCCAACAGCAGCGTTTGCCTGGTCCACGGCATGAGTCGTCCGATCGGGGCGCTGTTTCATGTGCCGCACGGGTTGTCGAACGCGGTGCTGCTGCCGACCGTCACGCGGTTCTCGTGGTCCTCCGCCCCGGCTCGATACGCCACAGTCGCACGCCTGCTCGGCGCGTGCCCGCAGCAAACCGGCGACCACGCCGCGGCGCTGTCGCTCGTCGCGGCTCTCGAACAATTGAACCGCGATCTGAACGTCCCCCGGTTGCGCGATTGCCGCGGCGTCGACGAAGCCCGGTTCCGAACACAACTCGGCAAGATGGCAGATGACGCGCTGGCATCAGGCAGCCCCCAAAGCAACCCGCGCATCCCGACCCGCGACGAGATCATCGCGCTGTATCAAGAGGCGTGGTGAGGTTCGGGCCGGTAAGAGCCGACTCGGGGCATCGTTTAACCCTGAGCCAACGGCGAAGGTGTCGGGTGCCAGCGCCCCGGTGCGTGTGCCGACAGTACCATCGGAGACAGACGCTTCTGCCCGCTCCTCCTTCGCCGTTGGCTCTGGGTTAAACGATGCGACTGTCGGACATTCCTCCGCGTGGGATTCGAATCCGCGGTTCGTCACGACGCTTCACGCCGCCCGGCGTGATCGGCGGGGAGCGGCGTAGATCCAGGCGTTTCCCTGCTTGCCAACGACATCGACCGCGCCGGTCTTCTTGAGGCAATACGCCATCTTCTGAGCCAGCCAGCGGGGGATCTCGGCATGCAGCGCCAAGTCACCCGTGGTGAACTTTGCAGGCAGCGTCGCGGGGAGCAGCTTCCGCAGATCGGCGGCGGTTTTCAGCCGCTGGGTCGACACCACCTCGACCAGCAGGCGGTCTTCCACGCGAAAGTCGGGACCGCGGCGTCGGCGTCGCACTCGGGTGATGCGGTGCTCCTCCTGCGTCGTCAGCACGACTTCGAGTGTCAGGCGCGGATGCGGAAAGACACTGACGAAATGGACCAGATCCTCAAACAGATGCAGCACCGTTTCGCGCGTCGGGCTGTACCGCGCCGAGACAATCTCACCACCGGGCCGGTCGCGGCGGATGAGGTATTTGCGGCTGACCAGCGGCTTGACCACGACGACGCGATGCCGCTCCAGCAACGAGCGGACCTTGTCGCGCAGTGCGGCCAAGGACGCCTGCTGGATTTCGAACAGCCTCCCCCGCACCACGGCGTCGATGCGATATCCGTCGACCTGCACCTCGACGTCCGCGGCGGCTCCGCCGTAGAGCATTTTCAACTGGCGGTGGAGTGAGGATTCCATGGGAAGGCAGTGGACAGTGGTCAGGAATCAGGTGTTAGCAAGAACTCTGTTCGGCGCGGGTCTTCTGACCCCGCCGAAACGGTTGACCGAAGGTCTCCTCTTCTCATCGCAACACGAATGGCGGAGGCCCATTTCTTCCTTCAGCCTCCGGCCTCGCGCCTTCACGCCGCGGCCGGTTGTGATGCGGCGGTCTCGGCGGCGAGGACTTCGGTGACGAGTGCGCCGTAGTCAATCGCGCCGGAACTCTTGGCAGCGTAGTCGAAGATCGATTGGCCGAAGCTGGGGGCTTCGGCCAGCTTGATGTTTCGCCGGATCCGGCTGTCGAAGATGCGGGCCTTGTACCACGGGGCCTGCGGGTCGCTCTGTTCCAGGAACCGCATCAGGTCGTCCGTGATGTCGGCGGCCAGCCGGGTGCCGGTTTCGTACAGGCAGAGGATGATGCCGCTGACTTTCAACTCGCGATTCAGCCGGCGCTTCACGAGTGCCGTGGTCTCGAACAACTTCGACAATCCCTGCAATGCCAGGAAGTGCGGTTGCAGCGGAATGAAGACTTCCTTCGCCGCGGTGAGCGCGTTGATCGTCAGCACGCCCAGCGACGGCGGGCAGTCCATGATGACGTAGTCGAACGGCTGGGTCTGGTTCAATTGCTCGATGGCCCCGCGCAGAATCAGTTCGCGTCCGGGCGCGTCCACCAGTTCGATTTCCGTGGCGGCCAAATCGAGGTCCGACGGGACGACCCACAGGTTGTCGACCGCCAGTTGCTTGACCTCGGCCAGCGTCTTCTTGCCCGCGAACATGTCGTACACGGTCGGCGTCTGACCGAAGGCGTCGACACCGAGATGCAGCGAGGAGTGACCCCGGGGATCGAGGTCGATCAGGCAGACAGATCGGCCCTGTTTGGCGAGTCCGGCGGCGAGGTTCACGCTGGTGGTCGTCTTGCCGACGCCCCCCTTTTGATTCATCACACAAATGCTGCGCATCGGGCGTCCTTTCCCGGAGATTCCAGTCGCGCCGGGACAGGGCCGGGCCAGTCCTCAAAGCGGGCGGGACTGTACCCGAACCCCGCGATCACCGAAAGGCGAATTCAGCGGCGATCCGAGAAGGGGTCGGGAGTCTTTTTCATGCCGCACAACGTCGCGCAACCACGCTTCATTCGAG
>JANMLE010001252.1:0-4078 GCA_031372385.1 Planctomycetota bacterium
TTCGAATCTTGACGTTTCCGACACGAGTCGTGGAGCATGTTTTCAACGTGCTCTAGTCTCCAAGAAACGGGCACGTTGAACACGTGCCCCACGTGTTTTCTGGACTCTTGTCGGCAACGTCAGTCTTCACTTCGCGTCCGCCGTGCGAGCCCGTCACTGTTCGCGAAACAGCAGTGGCAGCAATTCGCAGCCGCGGTCGAGGCAGAGTGCCGCGGCGGCTGCGACGGGTTCGTCATATGTCGCGGAGCCGTCCGGTGTGATGCCGGTGCCGCACATGGCGAAGGGAACGTGGCCGTGGCTGTGGGTCTTGGTCCGCAGGAAGGTCGGGTGATCGGGACAGACCAGCAGGCGGTAGTCTCCCTGTGACTTCAGGTAGTCGTGCAGCGGGCCGACGATGTGTTGGTCGATCTGTTCGAGTGCCTGCACCTTGGCGGCGGCGTTTCCCTCGTGCGATGCCTCGTCGGTCGCTTCGACATGCACGACGAGGAAGTCTGTCCGATCCTGACGGAGCGTCTCGATGGCCGCCCGACCTTTGGCTGCGTAGTCGGTGTCGAGATATCCGGTGGCCCCGGCGACTTCGATCACCTCCCAGCCGAGCAGCCGTCCCAATCCGCGCAGCAGATCAACCGCGGTGATGACCGCGCCGCGCTTGCCGAACCGTTCTTGAAACGACTTGAACGCGGGACGTCGTCCCTGTCCCCACAGCCAGCACTGGGTCGCGGTGTGACCACCCGATGCGGCGCGGGCTTGGTTCTGGGGGCAGGCCGCGAACAGCGGTTGGCTCCGCTCCATCAGGTCTCGCAACAGATCGCTGCCCGGTCCCTGTGGCAGATGCGGCGCGACCGGCTGGTCGGTGATGTCGTGCGGCGGGGTGGTCAACGTCGCCGGACCAAACGGCGCGGGGGTGTTGCGGGCGCGGTACACGAGCAGGTTTCGATAACTGACGCCGGTATAGAACTTCCAATGTTCGTCGCCGCACTGGTCCCGTTGCAGCAACTCGATCAGCGTGCGCGCGAGGTCATTCGGAATCTGTTCGGCGGTGAAGCTGGCCATGCGTCCGTCCGCGACCGTGACCAGATTGCAGCGGATGGCCCAGTCGAGCTCGCCCAATTCGATCCCCTGCGCCGCGGCCTCAATCGGCGCGCGGCCGGTGTGGTAGACGAGCGGGTCGTAACCGAAGAGGCTCATCGTCCCCACATCACTGCCGGACGGCATCGACGCCGGAACGTGATCGGCGCGGCCGACGATTCCCGTCCGGGCGACTTCATCCATGCACGGAATGTTCGCCGCCTGCAGCGGGGTTTTCCCGCCGAGTATTGGCTGCGGTTCGTCGGCGACACCATCGGGAATGACCAGCGCGTATTTCATGAGTCGGGTTCAGGGAGCGGTGATTGAAATCGGACACGGTCGTTGTAGCTGCTGGGGCGGCGGCTGTCGACTCGACTTGCGTTGGTGACTTCCGCATGCCCGACATCCGAGAACGGCCGTCCGGAAACATTCGGAAAACGGGCTCTCCGCCATTCCTGTTAAACAACACCCGTGAGCGGCAAGGCGCTAGCCGCCGGTCATGCAGGAAATCACCGGCGGCTAGCGCCTTGCCGCTCACGTCACACAACTTTCAACAGGAATGGCGGAGAGCCGGAAAACGGTTCACTCGGAAGACCGAGACGCATTGGGTATGCTCACCGACCGTTTGCCGCTGACGACCTACCGACTGCTTACTCCTCCGCCGAACCAACATGACACATCCCTGGATTGCCGACCGGATGCACAAGATTGATGCCTCCGGAATTCGCAAGGTGTTTGACCTCGCGGCCAAGATGAAGAACCCGGTCAACCTGAGCATCGGGCAGCCGCACTTCGACACGCCCGAGCCGGTGAAGCGGGCGCTGTGTGACGCGGTCAATGCCGGCAAAAACGTCTACAGTCAGACGCAGGGGATCGCGCCGCTGCGCGATGCGATTCAACAGCGCGTGGCGGCCGAGTTTCCTCATCCGGATCGCGAACTGTTCATCACCAGCGGCACCAGCGGCGGATTGATGCTGGCGCTGTCGGTGCTGGTCAATCCGGGTGACGAGGTGATCGCGTTCGACCCCTGGTTTGTGATGTACAAGCACCTGGTCACTCTGGCCGGGGGAACGTGTGTTCAGATCGACACCTATCCCGACTTCGGCATCGACCTGAACAAAGTGCGTGACGCCATCACGCCGCGCACCAAGGCGATCCTGTGCAACAGCCCGTGCAATCCCACCGGCTATGTCGCAAGTGAAGCGGAACTGAAGGGTCTGGCCGAACTCGCCAAAGAGAAAGACATCTGCCTGATCAGCGACGAGATCTACCGGGTCTTCTGCTATGACCGGCCGTTCGTCAGTCCCGCCAAGTGGAACGATCAGACGCTGGTCATCGACGGTTTCAGCAAGTCGCATTCGATGACCGGTCTGCGGCTGGGGTTCGCGCACGGCCCGGCGCATGTCATCCAACAGATGATCAAGCTGCAGCAGTTCACGTTTGTCTGCGCCCCACAGCCGGTGCAATGGGCGGGGTTGGCGGCACTGGAATGCGACGTCTCGGACCGCGTGGCCGACTACGCCCGCAAGCGAGAATTCCTGCTGCGCGAGCTGGGTGGCCTGTACGACATCCGCGGCAGTGGCGGCGCGTTCTACCTGTTCATCAAGGCTCCGTGGGGGACCGGCACCGAGTTCGTGTCGAAGGCGTTCGAGAACGAACTGCTGATCATCCCCGGCAACGTCTTCAGCCAGCACGACACGCATTTCCGCCTGAGCTTCGCAGCCGAAGACGCCACTCTGCAGCGCGGCATTGAAGTCTTGCAGCGGATCGCGAGGGGATAGACGGGAGACGAACCGGAAGAAATGGGCCGAGCGTTTGAGCGTCCTGGGCGACTGCATTATCTGCTGTGGGACGTCCTGATGTTTCAGGCGTGGCTCGCGAATCAGAGATCGCGGGTGTGAGAAGCACAGATCGCTTCCGTGTCTTCCGCGACCAAGCTCTGATTATTTGCCGGCCAGCAGTTTGGCGATCTTTTTCCAACCGAGTGTCTTGGCGATTTGCAACGGGGTGACGCCGTCCGTCGTGGCGGCGTTGGCGTCCGCTCCGTGCTTCAGCAGGATCGAGACCGCCACCTCGGAACCGGCGACGGACATGTCATGCAAATGAGTCCAGCCGCGTTCGTCCCCTTCGGTGGCGCTCTCGGGATTCTCTTTGAGATGTTTCTTGAGTGAATCCGCCATGTTGACCGCCATGGGATGTTCACACGACGCGGGGTCGATCGGTTCCTCTTTGGGGGTTGATCCGAACAGTCTTCCCAGCAATCCCGGTTTGGCGGCGGGTTTTCCGGACCAATCGAGGGGGACGACATGAATGACTTCGGGATCGCCGAAGTCCAAACCCCAGGCGTTGTCGTGCTGCTTCCGTTCGCCGCGGTTCATGCGTTTGCGCATCAAGTTGACGGTGTAGGCACCGTAGACCCGATCGTTCACCGAGTACATCCAGTCCGAAATCCCCTGGATGGGAACTTCGACATTGTCGCCCTGCTCAACGCTCTTCAGCCAGTTGGGTGAGTTGATCAGGACACCCTTGACCCGTTTGCCATCGAAGCTGATCTCGTTGACCCACATCTGTTCGACTTGAGGTTCGTCGGTTTTGCGCTTCTTCGCCGACGGAGGATCACAAAACGGAACCTTGACGCATGCCAGGCCGAGGGCGGGGACGATGCGGCGATTCTCCCAGACGAGTTCCCGCAGAAAATATCGAAATGTCTCGTGCGCACGCTCGATCTCGTGCTGCATTTCCTCATCTTTGTCGGGGTCGGGTGAAAAATAGATCTGCGTCACGTGAGAGCTCCGTTCGTGCTGGTGTGAAGACCTCGAATGCATCCAGTTCACATCTGAGGATTGCGGAAGTTGGCGACAAATCTTAGCCCGGATTATTCACCACGAAATACACGAAATACACGAAAAGGAATACGGTGAGGCGGGTTGCGTGACATGCCAGTGCGTGCGTGAAACGACACAGTGTTTCTGATGACATTCGACTCAACCTCCTGACTTTCGTGTCTTTC
>JANMLE010001277.1:0-2943 GCA_031372385.1 Planctomycetota bacterium
GATGATCCGGCGGTTGACGTTCAATCTGATCGGACTCCCTCCCAGTCCGGATGACGTCGCCGAGTTCGTCGCCGATGACCGGCCGGATGCGTGCGAACGGCTGATCGATCGGTTGCTCGCGTCGCCGCACTATGGCGAACGTTGGGCGCGACACTGGCTCGACGTCGTCCGCTTCGGCGAAAGCAACGGCTTCGAACGCGACTTGCCACGGCCGAATGCGTGGCCGTATCGCGACTGGGTGATTCACGCCTTGAACCGCGACATGCCGTACGACGAGTTCGTCCGCTGGCAACTGGCCGGCGACGTGATCGCCCCCGGTGATCCCGAGGCGATGCAGGCGGTCGGGTTCCTTGTGGCCGGCGCCCATGACACCGTCGTCCCTGTCGTCGACCGCATGCGCGCGACGATGCGTCAGGATGAACTGGAGGACACGATCGGCATCGTCGGTCAGACGTTTCTCGGTTTGACCATTAGTTGTGCCCGCTGCCACGACCACAAGTTCGATCCGATCACCGCGAAGGAGTACTACCAACTCGCGGCGGCGCTGGGCGGCGTGGACCATGGCGACCGCGAGTTCACCCCGCCGAGGGTGACTCATCAACTGGCCGCGTGGCAGGTCCGGATCGAGGCTCTGACGAAGCAGCTTCACGAGCAAGAGACGCCCCTTCGCGCGAAGATCCTCGCCGAACGAAGCCGTCTCGCGCCGAAGGGTGGCGAGCCGAATCGCAATCCGTCACCGAATGCTCCCGTTCCGATCGCCGCCTGGGACTTCACCCGCGATGCGAAGGACCAGGTCGGTCGGATGCATGTCCGGCTGGTGGGGACGTCCAAGCTCGAACGTGAGGGGTTGGTGGTTGATGGCCGGTCGTACGCGATGACCGCGCCGCTGGAAAAGGATCTCGTTGAGAAGTCGCTAGAAGTGCGGGTCAAACTGCAAACGCTGCAACAATCCGGCGGAGGCGCGATCAGCCTGCAGGCAATCGACGGCCACACGTTCGACGCCATCGTCTACGGCGAACAGGAAGCCGCCCGCTGGATGCCGGGGAGCAACGGCTTTCAACGCACGGCTTCGTTTGGAGGTACGGCGGAAGAGTCGGCAGACAAGCAGTTCGTCACAATCACCCAAGTACACGCTGCGGACGGAACCATCGCCGCGTATCGCAATGGTCAGCCGTATGGCAAGCCAATTCGTAAGGACCAGACGATTTGGTATGACGCGGGAAAGAGTCAGGTCGTCTTCGGGTTAAGGCACGGCACCGAAGCGGGCGGCAATCGGATGCTCAGCGGGACAATCGCCGGTGCGCGGCTGTTTGACCGGGCGCTGTCGGCAGAAGAAGTCGCCGTCTCGGCCGACGCGACGAACTCGTTCGTCACCGAGACTGAGATCGCCGCGAAGTTGTCGCCGGAAGAATGGGCCGCGCGGTCGTTGCAACAGAACGAACTGACCGACCTGCGACTGAAGCAGGCCCAAGCGGCGAAGTCGGCACCGATCAAGATCTACTCGGCGATTGCCACTCAGCCGCCACCGATGAAGATCCACAAGCGGGGCAGCGTCAGCATGCTCGGTGATGAGGTCGCGCCCGCGGGATTGGCCGCGATTCAAGGCGTGGACCCCGATTTCGGTTTGAAGCCCGACGCCATCGAATCCTATCGCCGCGTGAAGCTGGCAAACTGGATCGCGGATGCGCGAAATCCGCTGTTTGCCCGCGTGATGGCCAACCGAATCTGGCACTACCATTTTGGCGCGGGGCTCGTCGAAACCCCGAGCGACCTGGGATTCAACGGCGGCAAGCCGAGTCATCCCGAGTTGCTCGAATGGCTGTCGGGCGAGTTTGCCGGACGCGCGGCTGGCGGGGAAGGGGGCGGGGCGGCGGGAGACTCGGCGCGATACTCGATCAAGCGACTGCATCGTCTGATCCTCAGTTCGGCCACGTACCGTCAGTCGTCCGCGTTCGACGCCAACGCGGCTCAGGTGGATGCGGGCAACCGGCTGCTCTGGCGGATGAATCCGCACCGGTTGGAGGCGGAGTCGGTGCGCGATGCGATCCTGCATGTCGCGGGGCAACTGAACACCGAGATCGGCGGCAAGGGCTATAGCGATGTGAACTCATACTTCTTCAAGGGGACGCAGTTCTACGACCCGATCGATCCGCCGGGTTACGCCAACCATCGTCGCACGGTGTATCGCATGTGGGCTCGCGGCGGCCGCAGCCCGTTCCTCGACACGTTCGATTGCCCGGACCCGTCCTCGACGACGCCCCGGCGGTCGGCGACGGTGACGCCGCTCCAGGCGCTGTCGCTGCTCAATCATTCCTTCAGCCTGCGGATGGCCGATCAATTCGCCGATCGCTTGACGAAGGAAGCCGGCGCGACGGTCGGTAACGAGGTGACGTTGGCCTATCGACTGCTCTACGGACGCGACCCGTCCGCCGAAGAGGTGACATTCAGCAAGAGCTTCGTCGAACGTCGCGGATTGCCGGCGTTTTGCCGGGCGATGTGGAGTTCGTCCGAGTTCCTGTTCGTGGACTGATGCGCCTTCCAAATCCAGTGGTTCCAAGTTCGCCGTTCACCGTAGCTGAATTCGCAAGAATTCAGCCGATTTGCGCGACTCTCTGAAATCTTGCGAGTTCAGCTACGGAGCGAACTTGGAACTGTTGAAACTCGTCCAAGAATCAAGAGCCCTAGTCGGGATCACCGAAATGCACAGCCCCAACCGTCGCGATTTTCTGTCCTGGTCGGCACACGGCCTGACGTTGTCGGCGTGCCTGCATCTGTTGCAGCGGGACGGGACGGCCCGCGCGGCGGAGACGCCCGGAGAGGCCGCCGATCCGCCGCCGCACCTGGTCCCCAAGTGCAAGCGCGTGATTCATCTCTACATGTGCGGCGGGCTCAGTCATCTCGACTCGTTCGACCACAAGCCTCTGCTGGCGAAGCACCACGGCC
>JANMLE010001278.1:0-1014 GCA_031372385.1 Planctomycetota bacterium
GCATAGACAATGGCGTCGAACGTGAGACCGTCGATCGTCTGCAGGCTGATCGCGCCGCCGCCGGTTTGTTGCTGCGTTTGCAGTTTGACCTGTACTTCCAGCGTTTTCTCAACGAGATCCTTTTCCAGCGGCGCGGTCATCGCGTACGACCGGCCATCGACCACCAACCCCTCACGTTCGAGCTTCGCGGTCCCCGTCAGTTGAACATGCATCCGACCGACTTGGTCCTTCGCATCGCGGGTGAAGTCCCAGGCGGCGATTGGAACGGGTGCATTCGGTGAGGCATTGCGGTTCGGCTCGCCGCCCTTTGGTGAGAGACGACTGCGCTCGGCCAGAATCTTCTCGCGAATGGGCGAGTCCTGCTCTTGAAGCCGTTTCGTCAGGGCATCAATCCGAAACTGCCATTCGATCAATTGCCGGGACACTCCGGGGGGCGTGAACTCGCGCTCGCCGTGATCCACGCCACCGAGTGCCGCCGCGATTTGGTAGTACTCCTTCGCGGTGATCGGATCGAACTTGTGATCGTGGCAGCGCGCGCAACTGATGGTCAATCCGAGAAAGGTTTGACCGACCACGCCGATCGTGTCCTCCAGTTCATCCTGACGCATGGTCGCCCGCATACGGTCGACAACGGGGACGACGGTGTCGTGGGCACCGGCCACCAGAAATCCGACCGCCTGCATCGCCTCGGGATCACCGGGAGCGATCACGTCACCGGCCAGTTGCCAACGAACAAAGTCGTCGTACGGCATGTCGCGGTTCAAGGCGTGAATCACCCAGTCGCGATACGGCCACGCATTCGGCCGTGGCAAGTCGCGTTCGAATCCGTTGCTTTCGCCGAAGCGGACCACATCAAGCCAGTGTCGCGCCCAGCGTTCGCCATAGTGCGGCGACGCGAGCAACCGATCGATCAGCCGTTCGCACGCATCCGGCCGGTCATCGGCGACGAACTCGGCGACGTCATCCGGACTGGGAGGGAGTCCGATCAGATTGAACGTCAACCGCCGGATCATC
>JANMLE010001310.1:0-2349 GCA_031372385.1 Planctomycetota bacterium
GCCCGATCGACGAAGCCCGTTTGATCAACGTCGACCTGGCCGACGAGCCGAAGGCCAAGAGCGTCACTCCGATGGAGGGCGAAGTTCCCAACTGGTCGGCGGTCATCAGCGCGCTCGCCAACCAAACGCGCGAGCGGATGCCGTTTGAGGGCTCGATTCCCGAAAGCCTCAAGGCCACAGACGGACCGCTGGAAGCTTGGACCCCGGCCACATCACCGTGGGAGTGTGTGGAAGTCTGCCGCCTCGGTTCGCGCAACGGCGGCCAAGAGAGCCGGCACGTCCTGGGGTTTCGCGGGATCGTCTCCCCGGAAACCGAGAACCAACTGGTCGGGTTGGACCCGAACAACCCAGCCTGGGTGAAGGCCGTCCGCACCGCCGCGCAAACGACCCGGCAACCGGGCGCGGGACGATTCCTCGGGCGCTACGTGGCCACCGCGGCCAAGGTGTTTCCCAACATCTATGTCTTCAGCACGTCCATCCCCCAACCGGGTGCCAGCCGCGACACATTCGTCATGGTCTGCTCGCGCCGACCGCTCGATCTGCGCGGCTTGGCCGACACCGGAGACTGGACCGGTGATTGGTTCGCCGCAATGGAAACCAAGCCCGGCCAGTCATCACCCACGCTGACAGGCCAGATGGCCGCCGTGTTGACGCTGGCCGAGGGCCAGGTGCTGACCGACGACTTCGCCCCCGTCGACAACCTGCTGCGCCCGGTGTTCGCCGATCAGTAACCGCGAAACCCGGCGCTTCCGGGTCATGGACCTCCACCGGTTTGTAAGGCAGCGGGGAGCGGGTTGCTGCGGCTCGATTCCTGGATTTGATTCAGCACGCCACGGCGCGAGCCTCCCGTGGGACTGGCCTGCAAGGCCGTGCCGACTTCGGCCGGGTTCAATGCGCCGGTGAGCAGCAGGCCATCCATCTCGACGGTGGCGCGGCGAAGTTCGAGCCAGGCGTCCAGGTGCGACATCGTCGCCTCCACGTAGATACGCTGCGCCATCAGGACGTGCAGATAGCCGACCTCGGCGGCGCGATACGCCGCGATCGTCTGTTCCAGATTCTCGCTCGCATCGGGCAGGATGCTCGCCCCAAGCTCTTCGACCTGCGCCTTGGCGGTCTCGTAACGTCGGAAGACCTCGGCCAACTGGTCGCGCAGCGCCAACTCGGTGCGGTCGATTTCCGCGATCGACTCGTGCGTCTCCGCCGCGGCGCGGTCGATGTTTCCCTGGTTGCGATTGATCACCGGCAGCGGCATCGAGAGCAGCATGCTCACCGTCGAAAACTGATTCAGGTGATCGCGTTCGGCGACGACCTGGAGGTTCAAGTTGGGGATCGCGTTGGCCCGTTCGAGTCGATAGTTGTTTTGAAAGTGTTGGGCACGGGCGCGCGACGCTTGAATCTGCGGGCTGCCGCTCCGCAGCCGTTGCCAGCACTCGTTCCAGTCCCGTTCGGGGATGTCGCCCGGCAAGTCGCCGACGACAGTGGTTGTCTGCAAATCGGGGCAACCGGTGACGGCCGCCAACTGCATCCGGACGGCGGCCGATCGGGCTTGGGCCTTCCTCGTTCCAAGTGGCACAACCGGCAGGATCGACTTGGCGTGTCAACTTGCGGCCACAAGACGAGGGAAATCTGTCGGGAAAGAATGGGCTGTGACGCGATGATCTCGATGATGTGGCCGGCGATCTCTTCTCCACGCTTCTTGTGAATGGCCGAGTGGCATGGCTACACTTCACCGCGAAAGTTTGGCCGAATCGCCGCGTGACATCGAGTCGATCTTGGGAAGTCTGTGGGCGTGTGCCTCATGAAATCTTGTTTCGTCTGGTTACTGGTTCTCCTGACAGGCCACGTCCCCGTTCCGTTTCCGGACTTGGACGGGGAGAATCGCGGCATTCCCATTGTGAGCCTCACGGAACTACAAGCTTGGCATCCGTTGCTGTTGGGCATTCGCCCGAACGACGACATCGATCGCGGGCCCCTTCGACCAGACGACAGCAACGGCCCGGATTCTCTCCCCGAATCACCGTTCGGTGCGCCGGGTGTCGTCGGTCCGTCTGGTTCAGCAGCGGTCGGGATGGGGCACTTGCTGGCGGTGGGATGGACTCAGTCGTCTGATCTCCAACGAACATTCGACAGTCCGATTCGCGGCAGTTCGCTGGTCGCCGCTCCGCCGCCTCCCTGCGAGGCCCTGCGGCGCATCGCGCGCCTGTGCGTCTGGCGCATCTAGCATCGCTCCGCAGGAAGTGGCCTCGAAATCATTGTGATTTCGCGGCCGCGTTTCGCGTTGAGCGTCTTTCTTTCCAAGCCGGTGCGTGCTCTGCCGCAAGTCGCGCTTCGACGGCCGAACGCGATGCC
>JANMLE010001328.1:0-4710 GCA_031372385.1 Planctomycetota bacterium
CCGGGGGCTGACGCCGCCTGGCTCACCTGATTCGAACTTTTGTCGGTCACGTCAACTCAGCGATGATCATGAGCACCAGCGTTGACATCACCGCCAAAACGTGGAATCTGGTGGGCGTCGCCGGGCTCCCCGCTCTTCACGATCGTGGCGGGTCGGGGAATTGTCGCCTGAAGCGATTGCATGGTCTGGCCACTTCATGGAGAAACTGATGATTCGCAACCTGTTCGCGCTGGCGGTGCTGTCGTTGTCCGTGCCCGTGACTGTTGGTGCCTTCGCGGCCGATGCTCCGCCGGAACCGGCGGACATGAAGGTCATCTTCAACGGCAAAGACCTGACGGGCTGGAATGGCGATCCCCGCCTGTGGTCCGTCAAGGAGGGAGTGATCCACGGAGAAACCACCGCCGAGGTTCCGGCCAAGGGAAACACCTTCATCATCTGGAAGGATGGCACCACGAAGGATTTCGAATTGCGGTTGTCGTTCCGCTGCAACGCGACGAACAACTCGGGGATTCAATACCGCTCGAAGCACATCACCGAGAAAGTGAATAACGACTGGGTCGTCCGCGGATACCAGCACGAGCTTCGCAACGAGATCAAGTTTCCGAACATCTCCGCCTTCATCTACGACGAAGGGGGCAAGCGCGGCCGGATTTGCATGGTCGGCGAGCAGGCGACGTGGGAGGCTGATGGAAAGAAGCTGGTGAAGTCGGACCTGATTGATCAGGCCGGTTGGGAGAAGCTGTTCAAGCTGAATGAATGGAACGATGTCGTGATCGTCGCCAAGGGTGCCCACATTCAGCACTACATGAACGGCAAGCTGATCCTCGACTTCACCGACAACCACCCGGAACTGGCGCTGAAGGAGGGGATCCTCGCGCTGCAACTGCACGCCGGCGCCCCGATGTGGGTCGAATTCAAGAACATCCGGATTCGCGAGATCAAATAGGTTTCGCCCGGCGGACGTAGGACGGATTTCCAATCCGTCCCGTGTTGCGACGACGAAGATGGCGGCGGCGCGTTATACCTCGCGCGGCCTGACCCGAGACGTTTAACCGCTACGCCATCGGCGTGCGCGCGAAACACGGGTTGCTCCCGCCTGCGCGCACGCCGATGGCGTAGCGGTTAAACGAAAACGTCTCACTTTGGGCCGCGTGAGGTCTGTCCGTCGCGGACCGGAGGAGTTGACGGACGGATTGGAAATCCGTCCTACGGCACGCGCTACTTTGCGGCTTGGATCGTCACGGTCACGTGGCCCCGGTTGTCGTGGAGCGAGTTCCATTCGTCGTTCAGCCGCAGGTAGAGCGTTCCCGTGATGGGGGCTTGGAACGTTCCGCCGCGGCCGATCGGATGCACTCTGAGCATCGAGTCGGCCGCGCCGCCGGTTTCGCCGGTCTCCGCGCGCAGACAGCCCTGAAGCTGCCCCAGCGGAGATCCGTTGAAGTAGCGGAAGCTGATCCCCTGCGGTTCGCTGACCCACGGTTTGGGTTGATCGGCCAGTTCGAACCGGCCGGTGGCGGTGATGTCGTACCGTTCGCCCTCCTTCATCAACACGCCACTGGACTGCCACCCGCGATCGGCTTGGATTTCAAACTCACGCCGCGGCCCCTTGTTGTTGAGTTCCATGCCGGGTTGGAAGTCGATTGCCGCGCGTGTTGTGTCGTAGCCGTACTGCAGGTTCTGCACGAATAACGTCCACTCGGTGGCCAAGTCGCGCGCGTCGGGGTTGAACACGCGCACGAATTCGGTGGGAAAGGCATTGCGTTGCAGGTAGCCCCCCATCGCGCGGAACCGCTGCTGATAACGGGGATGCGTGTCGAGAAAAGTGCTGAGCGCCCACGACCAGGCGTAGTGTTCAGTCTTCAGGAACTCGACCGGTTTCAGATCCAAGATTTCGGGGATCGTGCGGGCTCGGCCTTTGGCGGTGTCGTTGCGAACTGCGGTGATCCGGCCTGACCCGGCGAACTCTTCGGGCGATGTCGGCATGACGTGAAACCGGGCCTTTCCATCCACATCAAGCCGGTGCGTGCCGAAGCATTCGGCCATCCCTTCCATGTACCAGACCGGAGCATCGGTGTCGGGCATGACGGTCATGAAGCAGTGCGTCACCTCATGGATCAGTAGGTGTCGGCGGTAATACTCGAACTTCTGCTCGCGCATCCAGAATTCGCTGCCGCGATGTCGTCCGTGCTCGAAGGGGGGCAGGTCACCGGGGATCAGCCCCGCTTCACGAAACAGGGCTTCGTCCCGGATCAGGTAGCCCGTCATGCGAAACTCAGTGCGGGCGCGGTTGGGTGGCAGCGGGCCGAAGTAGTCGACGAGTGACTGATAGGCTTGATCGATGAGCGGTGGCAGCGTCGCGGCGATCTCGGGATCGATGTCGGTGTAGAGCTTCAGGTGAGTCGATTCGAAGTGCCGGATTCCCATGTCGGCCAGTTTTCGATCGTCATGCGCCGGGCGTTGGTCGTCCGGTCGAAACACCTGTTGCGGCGGGGCCGACTTGTTGGTGGTGACAATGTTCGTCGGCTTGTCCGCAGGGATCTCCGGCGGAAGCGACTTCGGCAACTCAGCGGGAGTGGCCGGATTCACCGGTTTCGCGGCCGGTTTCTCGCTGTTCTTTGGCGGCGGCTTCGGCTTGGATTCCGCCGTGATGGGTGCCGGTTTCGAACCGCCGCATCCCGTCAGACCTGCGCTGAGTGCGAGCAGTCCGAGCACTGCCCCGGCGCGAACTGCGACCATGTATCGTGGACTCATCGAACATCCCCTCCTCGCACGCGATTCATCGGAGCGAGGAACGTCTTGGAACCGCAAGCAGCCCGGCCCGACCACCAATTGCCCGCTGAAAATGCAGGTGCATCACTGGAATTCCGCAGCAAGGGGTCGGACAAATGTTGTTCGGCACCCTGCAAATGCAATCGGCGTAAACTCCTGATATCGTCTCTGATCGGTGAAATTCCGCGTTGATCGGATCACCCCGCGGTTCGCGATCTTCAGTTTTCGCAGGGCAATTTGCAATTCTCAATTCTCCCGCAGGAGCGTCCGATGGCCCCGTTCTCGTACTGCCTCAATGCCAGCACGATTCGTCCGACACCCATTCTCGACAAGATTCGCATCGCGGGAGACGTCGGCTACTCGGCCATCGAGCTTTGGCACGATGAGATTGAAGCCTTTGTCGCGTCCGGCCGGTCGCTCGGCGACATCAAGAAGGCGCTGAGTGACGCGGGGCTGTCGCTGCCGACCACAATCTATCTGCGCGGCTGGTGCGACACGACGGGGGAGGAACACACTGCCGGTCTCGACGAATGCAAGCGCCGGCTGCAACAGGCGGCCGAACTGGGGGCGGTCCATTCCATCGCCAGTCCCGCCGGCGGAAAGGTCGACGTCGCGCTGGCCGCGCGCAATTACCGGGAACTGATCGAGGTGGGCCTGTCGTTCGGCGTCAAACCGGCGATGGAGTATCTGGGCTTCGTCGAGCAGATCAACACGATCGAATCGGCGCTGGAGATCATGACGCTGTCCGGGCATCCCGCGGCGACGATCATCGTCGACCCGTTCCACAACTTTCGGGGCGGCGGTTCGTTCGCATCGTTGGCGAAGTTGCGCGGCGACCAGATCGCGATCAGCCACTTCAACGACACGCCGGCATCGCCGCCCCGGTTGGAACAGCACGATCACAGCCGGGTCTTGCCGGGCGAAGGGCATCTCGATTTGAAGCAATGGATCGGGCTGCTCAGGCAGATCGGTTACACGGGCTGCCTGTCGCTCGAATTGTTCAACGAAGCGCTGTGGGCCCGCGATCCGAAAGAGGTCGCCACCCGCGGGCTGGAAACGATGCGCGCGGTCGCCGAAGGATGAGATGCTTGCGGAGCGGGTCGGCATGGCTGAGGGCTGGACAGCGTCGGATGGACGGCGCGCCTGTTACCCATGTTCCCGGACGATGCACGGAGCGGTGATGGCCATACTCCAAGCGGCCAGAAATGACCGATGCGCGACGTAGCTAAATTCGCAAGAATTCAGCCTGTCCACTGAATTCTTGCGAATTCAGCTACGTCAATTCCGGCCAGAAGGGGAAGACGTGGGTGAGGCCGCGGAGCGACAGGGCGACTATTTCGGCAGCGTCGCGCGATAGGCTTTGATCGTGACGTCGGCCCGGAAGTCGATGATCTTCCGGCCCCATTCGATCGTCTTCTCGGCGGGGGCCAAGTCGACACCGTTGATGCGGAACCGGCCGGCTTCGATGCGCTGTTTGGTGCGGACGCTCTCCGGATCGACGGCCATCATCATGGCGGTCATCGCGAAGTCGTCGTGCAGTCCCTCGGGCTCCTGCCGAATCCCCTGCGTCGCAAGCCATTTTTCCACGGTGGCGAAGTCGTAGTACTCGGGGATGAAGTGGATCGTGGTCTTTCCGTCGGACCATTTCTCGTTCAGCCGCGCGGCGACGTTTTTCATGCCGGGCTGATTGCCGCCGCTGTCGCCGATCAACACGATCCGTTTGAACCCGTGCGTCCGCAGCGACGCGCAGATGTCGGTCAACAAGCCCTCAAACGTCGCCTCGGTGACGCTGATGGTCCCCGGATACTTCATGTGGAGTGACGGCGGATCGATGTCTCCTTCGGGGACAAACGGAACGATCGGCGCGACGAGCGCGTTGCCGAGCTTCCGCGCGATCGCCTCGGTGGTCGCCCGCAGGATGATGTTGTGTTTTCCCGTGAC
>JANMLE010001330.1:0-2948 GCA_031372385.1 Planctomycetota bacterium
CGGTGCGGTTCCGCAACATCAGGGTTTTGACGCCTTAACGCGGTGATCCAGCGTCTTGTTGGTTTCATTGAGTTGGTGCTTGAGGTACTCGTCCTGTGGGTGAATCAGCGCCTCAACGACGACTTCGGACGCTCTGGCGGCGTCGGTGCCGGTAAAGTAACTCAACGCCCAGATGGCCTGCAGGCGGACTGCGCTGTTTTCGTCGTTCACTTGGGTGCGCAGCAGTTCGAGCGGTTCGGGAACCCGGTCGCGCCAGTAGGTCAGCACTCGGGTCGCGGCCGCGCGGGCTTTCGGTTCGGGGGAACGGAGCAGCTTCTTCAGCAGCGTCGAGTTTACGACGTTGTGCGACTGATGTAGCCAGAGAAGTTCCAGTTCTTCATGCACGTATTGGGCAATCCACGTTTTCAATTGCTTGATGCGCGCCGGATCTTCTGTCCGCTCAGCTTGCAATTCCGCTTCGTCTCGTAGCGCGTTCAAGACGAGCAGCGCGTGATTCGCCGCTTTCATGACTTCATCTGTCTTGCGGCCGGAGAGTTCAACGCGGGCCAGATGACGGGTGCGGTTGTCGGTGTGCTTGAGCAGGTCCAGCAGTTTCTCGATCGGTTGGCCGGCGATCGGGGCCGGCTTCAAGAGATCGCGGCCTTCGTAACGCACGCGATAGACCCGGCCGTGATCGTGATCGCGGCTGGGGTCGCGCAGGTTGTGCTGCATGTGGCCGATGATCGGGTTCTGCCAGTCGGTGAAGTAGATCGCCCCGTCCGGCCCGACTTCGACATCACCGGGTCGGAAGTTCGCATCGGAGGAGAACATGATCGGCTCGACTTCGACGGCGGTCAGGCTCGAATCCTTGTCGGCGGGCTTGTATTGCAGGATTCCCTGAAAGCCGATCACGTTGAGAACCAGGATGTTTCCGCGGAATTCCTCGGGGAAATGGCTGCTGCTGAGGACTTCGGTTCCCGAGCAGGGCCGCGTCCGCTGCTTGTAGACCTGCGGCGGACCGGCATGCTTGGCAGGATAGTCGATGTCACCCGAAAACAGGACCGCGTGATATGGCTGCGAGCCGGTGCCGTCCCAGACGATGTCCCGGCCCCACGAGTCGAAGATGTGTCCGTGCGGGTTGGCGAAGCCGAACGACACATAGACGTCGGTCTTCTGGGTGCGCGGTTCGTAGCGGAAGACCGCCCCGTTGGCGACACGGCGCGGCGGACCCCACGGCGTTTCGATCTGCGAGTGATGGAACGTCCCCTCCTGCATGTACATCGCCCCGCCCGCATCCAGCGTGAAGCTGTTGATCGTGTGGTGCGTGTCGGCCGTGTCGAAGCCGTGGACGATCCGTTCCTTGATGTCGTACTTGTCGTCGCCGTTGGTGTCCTTCAGGAACAACAGGTCCGGTCCCTGCGCGACGAGCACTCCGCCGTTCCAGAATTCAAAACCGGTCGGGTTGTGGATGTCACCGGCGAAGTTCGTGCATTTGTCCGCCTTGCCGTCGCCGTTCGTGTCTTCGAGGATCAGCAACCGGTCGTCCATTTTCTCGGTCGGCTTCCAGTGCGGATACGTCCGCCAGCAGGCGACCCACAGCCGTCCCTTCGTGTCGAACGCCATCTGCACCGGCTTGGTCAGTTCGGGGAACATTTTTTCATCGGCGAACAGTTCGACCTTCATGTTCTTGTGGACGGTCATCTTGGTGATGGCCTCTTCCCCGGAGAGGAACAGATGCTTTCCCCCTTCCAGCGGGCCCGGTTTGTTGGAGATCACCGGGATGAACTCGGGCAGGTTGCTGTCGTCCGGCTTGGCGGTCTTGCCCTGCGCGACGGCCCAGATGACCTTGTCGCGATTGGAGGTCAGCAGATCGAGCACGTCGAGTTCGCGCTGCGCGACCGAGTAATTCGACAACCCGTCGCCATACCCGCCCGGCCCTTCGGCGAACTTGAGAAACGCCCGATCGCCGTACGTCGAAAAGCCGTCCGTGACCCGGTAGCGGTTGTACCAGTAGAAGTTCTTGTCGAGGACCGCTGCGTTAATCTTCGCGAATTCTGGCTTGGCATTTGGGGGCAGCGGTTTGCGAAGCAAGTCGCCCGAAATGATCATCGCGATCTGCCAGTCGCCATTCTCTGATTGATGAATGCCATTGATCGTGAATTGGCCAAGTTTGATCTCCTTCGTTTGGTACACCTTCTCGGTCCAATCGAACAGATCCACGAATCTCACACCATTGGCTTTCGCGACCTCGCCCATCGCGCCCGAGTATATCTTGAGCCGCGCGTTCGAGGCGGCGACGACCTCTTTGCTGGGCAGGTTGGGCGAGTCGATGAACTCGTGGGCGATGGGTGAGAACAGCACGAGCCTGGGAGCCGACTTGCCGTTGTACTTCTGCTCGAGCGTGTGCTTGATGAAGCCTGCGACGTTCTCCTGGAACTTGGCCAACCCCGCCTCGCCGGCGAACGATTCGTTGTAGCCGTAGAAGGCGAAGATCACGTCCGCCTTGGTGTTGGTCAGCTCAAAGCGGTTCTCGCGAACCTTGCCCTGGTCGCGGGGTGACAGTTTCGCGGGGTCCGGACAGGGGGCCGCACCGGCCAGCCATTGGTCTTGCGAGCCAAACGACTTCGACCGCAACCGGTGATTCTGGTTCTGCCAGCCATCAATCTCATCGCCGGAGTAGCCGAGGTTGCGAAACACCAAATTGTGCTCCGGAAACCGGGCGTGAATCAACGTCTCCAACCACCCGTAATGCTGCATCCGTTCGGCGAGCGTGTTGCCGATGATGCAGATGTGGTCGCCCTTCTTCAGGTCCAAGTCCTGGGCGGTGGCTGCGGCGGCACACAGCAGGAAACCAATCAACAGCGCTGGCGTCTTCATTCCAAAGTCCTTGAGGATCAGTAGTGGGTCAGTTTGAGTGGCACGCCCTGAGTCTTCGAAGGGCGTGGATCGAGGCACCGCGTAATTCCCAC
>JANMLE010001331.1:0-1035 GCA_031372385.1 Planctomycetota bacterium
CCGGGGGCTGACGCCGCCCGGCTCACCAAAAATGTCTCGTCGACAACCGCGTCTCGTCGACAACCGCGTGAGGTATAACCGCCGACAGATTTTCCCCGCTCTTTTGACGATGCTCCGGGGTGGGTGGTACACTCCGCCGCCGTCTGGCTCCGTCCGAAAGATCGTTCCGCGAACTTCGTCCGGAGTTGAACCGTGTGGTCACGATTGGCAGCTTCGTTCCGTCCGCACGATGCCCGTATCTCAGAGTCATTTCCCAGGCTGCCGTCTTTCCGCTGGTTCGGCTGTTTGATGTTTCCATCCTGAACTCGAGTCGAGGTCTGCGATGACTGCGGATGACAAGGCTGCGGTCAAGAGTCCCGCCGGAGCGGGGGACGCGGTGCCACCGCTGACGGAATTGAAGCGCCTCGGCAAATACCTGATCGAAAAGAAAATTGGCGCGGGGGGCATGGGGACCGTCTTCCTGGCGCGCGACACGGAATTGAAGCGGACCGTGGCGCTCAAGGTTCTGCCGCGGGACAAGGCCGCGAACCCCATCCTGGTGCGGCGATTCCGGGCGGAAGCCCAGGCCGCGGCACAGTTGAAGCACCCCAACATCGTCGCGGTGTTCGACAGTGGCGAAGCCGACGGCTTCCTGTACATCGCGATGGAATATGTCGAAGGGTGGGATCTGTTCGACATGGTCTCGAAGCGCGGGGTCGTTCCGATCCGACGCTCGATCGAGATCATCAAGCAGGTCGCCTCCGCGCTGCAGCATGCCTACGAGCAGAACATCGTTCACCGGGACATCAAGCCGTCGAATCTGATGGTGGGCCGCAATGGCGTGGTGAAACTGACGGATCTCGGCCTGGCCCGGTCGATCGACGACACGCTTGAAACCAACATTACCCGGGCCGGGACCACGGTCGGCACGGTGGACTACATGTCCCCGGAGCAGGCGCGCAGCAGCAAGCTCGCCGATATTCGCAGCGATTTGTACTCGCTGGGGTGTACCTGGTATCAAATGCTGACGGGTTCGCCCCCGTATCCCGAGGGCAG
>JANMLE010001352.1:0-6158 GCA_031372385.1 Planctomycetota bacterium
TCGCGAACGACCCAGCCCGCCATCGCGGGAAGCGTGAAGTAGAGGACCAGCAGGAGGAACGACGGGTTGGACAGCAACTCGATCGTCGCCCCAAACGGCGAGGCATGCGGCACGGCGGCGACCTCGGCGGACTTCGGTGCATCGCGCAGCACGAACGCAAGCGGCACGGCATAGACCATCCCGAACAGTCCGCACGCATCAAACGCCACCCGCCACCCGAGCACCGGCGACGCCGCCACGTAGCCGCCGAATCCCCCGGCGATCACGCCGCAGTAGATCGCCATTTGGTGAAACCCGACGGCGCGCGAGCGTGTGTCACCCGTGTGGTAGTCGGCGATCAAAGCCAGAGCCGCCGGGATGTAGAACGCCTCGCTGATCCCCATGATCGACCGGGCCCACAGCAGGTCGTGGTACGTGGTGACGTGCCCCGTCCACCACGTCACGGCCGACCAGACGAACAGGCTGCCGCAAATCGTCAGCCGCCGACTGAACCGATCCGCGACATAGCCTCCGATCGGACTGAGAAACGCATAGACCCACTTGAACTGCCCGAGCATGAAGCCCCAGTTCTCATCCGTGCCAATGCTGGGGATGTCAGCCATCACCGACGCCTGCATCGACGCGAGCATCTGCCGATCCAGGTAATTCAGCAGCGCCACCGGCATCAGCAGCACAACGACCAGCCACGCCGAATGAGTGCCGCGGGTCGACGAGGTCGAATCGGAACGGATCGGCACGGCGAGTCGTCTCCCTGTGGCGTGGTCTCACACTCTTGTCGCGGATTGGTCTCCCATCCACTCCCGCAACTCCCGTCGCCGGTCTCGAACGATGCGTTGGGAAAGTCCGAGACCCCTGCGTTTGAGGTCGCCACTTTACATCGCCATCGGACTCGCGAGAACCGTCTGCCAGCGCTTCCGTGTGATCGTTCCATACCCTTCGCACGGGAAGTGAGACCCTTTCGTCGTTTCACCCTGAGCCAACGGCGAAGGCGGCGTGCTCAGACGCATCCGTCTCCGGTGACACCGTCGGCACACGTATCGGAGCGCTGGCACCCATCACCTTCGCCGTTGGCTCAGGGTTAAACGATCGGTTGTGTACCGACCGTGACAGGCCGGCGGGCGAATTGGCGCGGGCCGTCGCGGGCGGTCTCCGTCGAGTTTTCATGGGCGCGTTGACCAAGCGGGACGGGGCCTCAATAATCCCACTCACCAACGGTGAGTTTTCTTCACGACGGAATCTTTCAGAAGAGCTTTCATGTCGAATACGGTGTTGTCGAATGCGGTGGTGGCGGCCGGTAAGGCCAGTTCGAATGTTCCCGATGCGGCGGGACGGTTCGGCGAATTCGGGCGGCGGTTTGTCCCGGAAACGCTGATGCACGCGCTCGAAGAATTGACCGTCGAGTACGCCCGAGCCAAGGCGGACCCGGAATTCAACCGGCGGTTGGACGAACTGCTGCGGACATTCGTCGGCCGCCCGAATCCCCTGTATTTCGCCGAACGGCTGACGGCGCTGTGCGGCGGTGCCCGGATCTACTTCAAGCGCGAGGATCTGAATCACACCGGGGCGCACAAGATCAACAACACGATGGGACAGGCGCTGCTGACCCTGCGGATGGGCAAGACCCGCGTGATCGCCGAAACGGGGGCCGGTCAGCATGGTGTGGCAACCGCGACCGCCTGTGCCCGGTTCGGTCTCCCCTGCGTCGTGTACATGGGTGAAGAAGACATCCGCCGTCAAAAGCTGAACGTGTTCATCATGAAGACGATGGGGGCCGAGGTCCGTCCCGTCACCAGCGGTTCGCGAACCCTGCGCGACGCGATCAACGAGGCGATGCGCGACTGGATGTCGTCAGTCGAGAACACGCATTACATCCTTGGTTCCGTCGTCGGTCCGCACCCGTTTCCGATGATCGTCCGCGACTTCCAAGCGGTGATCGGCCGCGAAGCGCGGCAGCAGTCTCTGGAAATCCTCGGACGGTTGCCCGATGAAGTCGTGGCCTGTGTCGGCGGCGGTTCAAATTCCGCCGGGATGTTCTATCCGTTTGTCGACGACACCGCGGTCGAACTGACGGGCGTCGAGGCGGGTGGCCGCGGGGACAAGCCGGGTGAGCACGCGAGCACACTCACGTTTGGAACTAAGGGCGTCCTGCACGGCAGCTACAGCTATGTTCTGCAAGATCCCGACGGCCAGACGATGGACGTCCATTCGATCTCGGCCGGGCTGGACTATCCGGGGGTCGGTCCCGAGCACAGCTACTGGCGTGACACCGGCCGGGTCAACTACGTCAGCGTGCGCGACCAGCAGGCGCTGGACACCGTTTCTCTGGTGGCGCGGACCGAGGGAATCCTGCCGGCTCTCGAAAGTTCCCACGCGATCGCCTACGCCCTCGACCGCGCCCGCCAGCGCAAGCCGGACGACGTGATCGTGGTCTGCCTGTCGGGCCGCGGCGACAAGGACGTCAACGAAGTCGCTCGATTGACCGGGCAGGAACTTTGATCGGGGCTGGAAATGACGGGCTGGACTGGAAATAAGGACCGTTCGAGAAATTATTGTCGTGGATCGCTCCGCGATCCAACGTTCTGATCGCGGAGCGATCAGCGACAATGCGACAGTTAATTCTCGAACGGTCCTAAGTAGTGCAAAGTGAGAAGTGATTAGTGCAAAGTGCAAATTGGCATGAGGCGATGACGGCTCCCATGATGAACCGGCTGTCGGAACTGTTGCCCGGTGGTCGTCTGCCCGGTGGTCGTCGCGCCAACGATGTCTTTGGGTGTCAGTCTCTTTCATTTTGCACTTTGCACTGATCACTTCTCACTTTGCACTCCTGCCGCTCGCTGGAACCGTCACAGTCGCTATCAGACGTCCCTCAACAAATACATCTCGGCACGAGCCTCCCAGACTCTTCGAAAGCTTCCCGGTGTCCCAACCTTCACGCATCGCCGATGTCTTCGCCGCGCGCCAGCAACTGCAGCAGATGGCCTTCATGCCGTTCCTGACTGCCGGCGATCCGAACCTCGCCGTGACCGCCCGCTTGGTGGAGGAACTCTCCGCTGCCGGGGCCGACCTGATTGAGATCGGGTTCCCGTACAGCGATCCCATCGCCGACGGTCCCGTGATTCAGGCGTCGTACACGCGGGCACTGGCCGGGGGGCTGCATGTCCCCGCGATCTTCACGGCGATGTCAACGGTGTCGCCGAAGATCAAGACACCGCTGGTGGCGATGGTGTCATACGCGATCATCTTTCGGATCGGCACGGAATCGTTCGTGACGCAGGCCGCGGAAGCGGGGTTTGCCGGACTGATCGTTCCCGACTTGCCGGGCGACGAAGCGGACGAGTTTCATGAACTGGTGAACCGCCACGGCCTCGACCTGATTCAACTGATTGCTCCCACAACCCCCGCCGACCGATCGGCCCGCATCCTGAAGAACGCCAGTGGCTTCGTCTATTGTATTGCGGTGTCGGGAACGACGGGAACGCGAGAGACACTCGCGCCGCAACTGGCCGGCATGCTCAAGACGCTGCGCAGTCAGACGACGCTGCCGCTGGCCGTGGGCTTTGGCCTGAGTCGGCCGGAGCAGGTGCAACAACTCCGCGGACTGGCCGACGGGGCCATCGTCGGTTCGGCGATCGTGCGGCACTTGGAAGAGTTGTCCGCCGATCCGGCGAAGATCGACGATGTCGTTCGTCGACTCGTGCAATACGCGGGGAGCATCGCGACGGCGGCCCATTCAACAAGCCTTAGTTGAGTTGTCTCGCCCGCGGCATTATCCTCCCTCTGCCATCGGGAAACGTCGATGCCACTGGGGGAGTCGTGAGAAACTGTATTCCGTTGCTCTGCGTGTTCCTGATCTCGGCCACGGCGGTGTTGGTCCGGGCGGATGATCGTCCCCTGCATGCGGTGATCGATGAGCGCACCGCGGCGGTGTGGAGTCGCGAAAAGCTCGAACCGGCCGAGCTCGCGTCGGACTCCGAGTTCCTGCGGCGCGTGTCCCTCGATCTGGTCGGGACGATCCCCAGCCACGATGAGACCGTGCAGTTCCTGGGGAACTCGTCCGCCAACAAGCGTGACGAAGTGATCGGCCGGTTGCTCGAAGATCCGCGGTTCGCGCAGCACCAGGCCGACGTCTGGGATCTGATCTTCTTTGGGCGCAATCCTCCCGGATACGAAACCGACCGGCGGGCCGGCTTTCAAAACTGGTTGAAGGATCAATTCGCCGCCAACGTTCCCTATCACCAGTGGGCGGGTCAGATTCTCAAGGCGGACGGGAACACGGTGGAGAACGGGCCGCCGATGTTCTTCGTTCAGTACCGCAATCAGCCCGAGGACGCGAGCGAAGCGGTCAGCCAGATCTTTCTCGGAGTGCAGTTGCAATGCGCCCGCTGTCACGACCATCCGTTTGAACCGTGGAAGCAGTTGGACTTCTACGGCATGGCGGCGTTCCTGTCGCGACTGGACGTGGTCAACGTCGGCAAGAAGGACGAACTGAACATGTACGCCATCGGTGAAAAGAGCACCGGTGACATCCTGTTCACGGGGCCCGCGTCCCAGGCAACGCCCGGCAAGAAGGGCGATCCGGTCAAACCGAAATTCCTGTTGGGCGATCCGCTGGACGAGCCGCCGCTGCCCGAGGGATTCAAAGAGATCAAGTTCGAAGAGAAGAAGCCGCCGCCCAGGCCGCAGTTCTCGCGCAAGGATCAACTCGCCGACTGGATCACCGACGCGAACAAGAACCCGTACTTCGCCAGGGCGATCGCCAACCGCGTGTGGGCTCAATTCATGGGTCGGGGCATCGTCCATCCGGTCGACAACATGAGCCCGTCGAATGCGCCGAGTCACCCCGAACTGCTCGACGAATTGACGCAGTCGCTGGTCGCTCACCAATTCGATCTCAAATGGTACATCCGGGAACTCTGTCTGAGCCGCTCGTACCAGTTGTCGTCACGCGGCAAGACGGGTGAGCCGATGCCGCGCCTGTTCGAGCACGGCCGCACGCGACCGCTGTCCGCGGAGGAACTGGCCGACGCTTGGCGCGTTGCGACGAACTTCCAGATGCCGGACCAATCCGGCGGCAAGAAATCTCCCGGCCGCTTTCATCCGTTGGAAGGGGGCTACATGCTCCGCTTCTTCGGCCAGCCCAATTCGGGGACCGGTGATTTTCAAGGGGGATTGCAGGAGCACCTGTATTTGAACAACGGCCCGATCGGCAACCTGGTGCAGTCGGGCAAGGGGAGCCTGATCGAGTCGCTTGCCGATGCCGCCGTCCCGCTGGAGACGCGCGTCCAACGCATGTTCCTGTCGATCCTTTCGCGCCCACCCTCCGAAGACGAACAGCAGAAGTTTGCCGAGTTCTTGGCGACTGACAAGCAACAGGATCGCTGGCGCACCGCGATTTGGGTGTTGCTGACCTGCGGCGAGTTCCGATTCAATCACTGACCTGGATGAAACATGATTTGAACCACGAAATACACGAAATACGCGAAAGGGACGAAAGCAGAAGATGGCATCGCATGCCGTCAGAAGCACGGCCCGTTTCGTCCACAGACAGGTATGTGACCGATCCAACCTCCCCGTATTCCTTTCGTGTTTTTCGTGTATTTCGTGGTCAATAATCCGCCCCACTTTTTTCCTTGGGTACGACACCCCCTACCAGCGAGCGGACCATGACGGACCGAACCATCACCTCACGTTGCGTTCCCGCAGAACATTTGTCACGCCGCGCTTGGCTGAAGGGGACGCTCGGCACCGCGGCGGGTGGGGTCGTCATGAATTGGGGCGGCCTGACCAGCACGGCGGCGTTTGCCGACGAGGCCCGCAAGCAGGGGAAGCACTGCATCCTGCTCTGGATGAACGGCGGGGCCAGCCAGTTCGAAACGTTTGACATGAAGCCGGGACGTCCGACCGGCGGACTGTTCCGACCGATCAACACCAATCTTCCCGGTGCCGACATCTGCGAACTGATGCCGAAGATCTTGCAACAGATCGACAAGCTGGCGGTCATCCGCTCGATGCGCACGTCGGAGGTCGATCATCCGGGCGGGATCTACCTGATGCACACCGGCTATCGTCCGTCGGCGAACGTGCGGTTTCCCGAGGTCGGCGCGATCGTCGCCAAGTATCAGGGCCGCGAGGGAAGCGAACTGCCCAACTTCATCAAG
>JANMLE010001366.1:0-1505 GCA_031372385.1 Planctomycetota bacterium
GAACTCGGCTTCGATCGCCTGCGGCGTGTTGGCGTAGCGGTTGACGACGGTCGTGTATTCGGCGCGGGCGACATCGTAGCGCCGGGCCTTGAAGAAGTTGCGGGCGAGCAGCAACTGCATCCGCGCCTTGACCGAATCCTCCTGCTGCATCGATTCGCTGAAGGCGACCATCCAGCCGCGCAGGACTTCCTCAACGTAGTCGTGGTCGGCATCCGTTCCCGCCGCGATCAGACGTTCGCAGATGAACATCAGCAGATCGGGCGGAAGCTGGTTGCGGTTCTCGTTGAACAGCGTCTTGTTGGCGAGATAGGCGTCGAACGCCATGCGATCATCACCCAGCCGGAAGTACATCGCCGCCTGAAGCAGCGGCGCAAGCGGACTGGAATCGTCGATCGTCAGGCCGACGCCCCCCATGCGCGACAGCGATTGCGTGGCGAGATCGCGGATCACTTTCTTGCGTGCGGGGTCGACGTTGGGGATGTTGGCGAGCATCCCGGTTGTCATTACGGCCGCCGCCACGTAGTCCTTGCGACCGACGGCCGCCTGCGCGAACGGCGTGATGCGGTCCCAGTCGTAGTACTCGTTGCCAACGGTGCGCGTCGCGCGTTGCAGTTGCAGCAGGCGCGGCATCCGGGCGTTCGGGTCGACGGGCTGCGCTTCGAGCAACGCCAACTCGGCACCCGTCGCCGCCGGTTGAATCTGGAAGTCACGGAGAGCCGTGATGAAGCGGGGCTTGATCTCGGGCTTCATCTCGACGTTGGCCCGGATGGTGTCGAGCCAGGCACTGATCGAGTGGATTTCGAAGTCGCCCGATCGGAAGGGTCGTTCGTTCTGGCGAGTCCGACACTCCTTCAAGACTCGTTCAAAATTGGCGGCGTCCGCAACTTTCAGGTATTCATCCGCCAGCCACTGGGCGTAGCGACCGTGGAAGTCGGTGTCGTGCCGCCCCTGCTCCTGGATGAACGCGATCCGCTGCGCCGGATCCTTGATCCGTCCCAGCAGGCGGAGGGCGCATTCGCGGGATTCCGCGGATTGGCGGTTGAAGGCCAGATACTTGGTCCAGTGTTGGACCGCTTCCGGCTCCATCCCCGCCTTCAACAGGGCGTCGCCGATGCCGCTGGCGTACGACGGCTCGTCACCGAATTTCTGCTGGGCCTGTTGTAGCCAGTTCCAAACGGCGCGGGCCAGGGCGGGGTCGTTCATGTTGCGGTCGACGGCGATCATCAGCCGCCGCCAATCGTCGCCGTACGATCGTTCGGGCACGAACTTGAGGATGTGCTGGGCGGCCGGTTTGCAGTCTTCCGGCTTGCCGTAGTCGGTGGCGGCTTCCAGCCACCACAGGGCGACCTGGAAGTCGAGCGGGAAGCGGGCCGCGTACTGACGATAGACGCGCATGTTCTCGCCGCGCGTGTTGCCGGGTGAGTAGTGGCGGAACCATTCGGACTGCGTCTGCAACAGCATCCGCGCCGCGTCGTCGCTCAGTGCATTGAACGTGGCCGGTTGCA
>JANMLE010001374.1:0-2538 GCA_031372385.1 Planctomycetota bacterium
CACCGCTGGCTCGAGCATCCATGCCAATCTGACTCCTTTCAAAGAGAAGTCGTCACGCTGGCGCAAATCCCGTGCCGTCCCTGATGTGGTGCATACGGAAATCTAAAGTCAGTGCCATTGGGCGCTAGCCGCCGGTCAGGCGGGAAATCACCGGCGGCCAGCGACTTGCCGCTCACGTCACACAACTTTCAACAGGAATGGGGGAGAGCCAGAAAAAGTCGACGACCCTGGCCGACCGGCGATTGCGGCCGAAACTGGTCGTGACGGGGTCAGGCTGTTTTCCTAGAATCCCGCCCGCGAAACGGGCCGCCGACGGATGCGAACGGGCGGCTTCGTCAGGACATGTCCGCGGGTCGAATGGAGTGACAGGGATGACGTTGAAATTGCGGTCGGCATGGGGACTCGTTTGGGGACTGGGCGCGGCGTCACTGCTGACACCGGCGTTGGCCGCCCCAACTTACGCCGTCAAAGACATGATGGCCTATGTGCCGAAGCAGCGGGATGTGGAGTACGAAACTCCCAAGCCCGAGGACTATGCCAAGTGCAAACTGGAAGTGGAGCGGCGCGGCAAGGGGTCCGGCTGGGTGGTGCTGGGTCCGTCCGGCCAGGTGCTGCGGAAGTTCCTGGACACCGATGGCGACAACAAGATGGATCAGTGGCGGTACTTCAACCAGGGGGTCGAGGTCTACCGCGACATCGACACGAACGACAACGACAAGGTCGACCAGTCGCGGTGGTTGAATCTGGGGGGCTCGCGCTGGGGCATCGATCAGAACGAGGATGGCCGGATCGACGTCTGGAAGGTCTTGTCCGCTGCCGAAGCCTCGAAGGAGGCGGTCCGCGCAATGGTGGCCGGTGACGAGGCCGCGCTGCAACTGGTGATGGTCAACGCCGCCGATCTCAAGGCGATCGGGATCACTCCGCAACTCGCGGTAAAGCTGCTGGAAGCATCGGCGGACGCCGGCAAAAAGGCGAAGGCAATCCTTGCGAAGAGCCGATCGCTGAACGCCCAATCCAAGTGGGTGCGGTTCGACGCCCAGATGCCCAGCACCATTCCGGAGGACGACGAGAAGGCGACCGGAGACGTGCAGGTCTACGAGAACTCGATGGCGATCATCGAATCACAGGGGAAGTTTCTCGGCGTGCAGATTGGCGAGATGATCCGGATCGGCGAAGTTTGGAAGTTGACCCAGGTTCCGCAGCCGATCGAAGAGAACGGTGTCCATGTGACCGCCGGCGGAGTGCTGATGCAGCCGTTGATGTCGGCCGCGAGCGGACCATCAGGCACGGGCACGTCCCCCGAAGTCGAGAAGCTGTTGCTGGAGCTGCAATCCATCGAACAGGGATTGATGAAACCCAACGCAGACCGCGTCGCCGTCAAGACATTGATGGGTCGGCGCGCCGATCTGCTGCGACGCGCGATCGAACTCGCCGAGACCGACGATGAAAAACTGCTGCTCACAAAGCAGATGATCGACGGCTACGCCCTGGCGGCTCAGATGGGAACCTTCCCGGACGGGGCGGCCGATTTGCGGGCGATGGAACTGGATCTGCGCCGCCGCAGTCCGAAGTCGGCGCTGGTGCCGTATGTGTCGTACCGGCGCATCCAAGCGCAGTACTACGTCGACCTGCAGACGGCGGAAAAGGACAAGGCGGCGGATGTTCAAAAGGAATGGGTCAAGGGGATGGAGGACTTCCTGAAGGAGTTCGCCGAGTCCGAGGATGCCGCCGATGCGATGCTGCTGCTGGCCCATCACGAAGAGTTGAGCGGCCGCGCCAAGGAGGCCTCCGAATGGTATCAGCGTCTGGCCCAGGATCGGGCGAAAACCGATTCGGGCCTGCGCGCCACCGGAGCCTTGCGGAGATTGGATCTGAAGGGCAAGCCGCTGGTGTTGAACGGTCCGGGTGTCGATGCGGCTGCCGTCGACATCCGCAGCTATCGGGGCAAGACGGTGCTGGTCGTGTTCTGGGCCAGTGAATACCGGGTCTGTGAGGAAGACCTGCCGCAACTGCGGGCGCTGTATCAGGAGTATCGGACCAAGGGGTTCGAGATTCTCGGGGTCTGTTTGGACTCGCAGAAAGAGACCATCAAGCCGTTCCTGACCCAGCATCGCATGACGTGGGCGCAGATCTACCAGCCGGGCGGCTTGAATGCCCCCGCAGCCATGAATTACGGCATCGTCTCATTGCCCACGATGTTCCTTGTGAATTCGGAGGGCGTCGTCGTCAGCCGCAACGCGACGGTGCAGGACGTCAAGTCACTCTTCGCCGGCAAGTGATGCGGAATGAGCCTGCACGTAGCTGAGTTCGCAAGAACTCAGCCCAGCTCGCGAACAGGAACTGAGTTCTTGCGAACTCAGCTACGAGGCCCCGAACTCGATGTTTGGAAAAGTGTCACGATGGAAGGGCTGAATCTGGCCCAGGTGATTGTCTCGACAGTGGCGGCGACGATGATCGTGACTCCGTTGCTGCTCCTCTCGTATCTGGCGGGTCGGCGGTCGCAATCGCAGGGACGCAGCCGTCGATTGAATCAGTTGC
>JANMLE010001249.1:0-6110 GCA_031372385.1 Planctomycetota bacterium
GCGAGTTGTTTCCTCACGGGGAACAGCCAACGGTTCGGGCGACGGCGAACGCTCCGTTGGAACACGATCCGCCTGCATTCGATGCCGCTCGACAACAGCGGATCGAAGCCGAACTGGGCGACGTGCTGTTCGTGGTGGCGAACATCGCGCGACGCTGGCACGTCAATCCCGAAGAGGCGCTGCGGGCGAGCAACCGCAAGTTTGAACGCCGGGTCCGCTACATCGAACAGCGGTTGCGCACACAGAACCGCACACTGCGCGACGCGACCCTCGATGAAATGGAACAACTCTACCAGGAAGGCAAACGCGCCGAGCCGCCAACGTAACGACTGTTGTCCCGCCGCTCCGCCGGCGGGAACGAATCGTGAACGTGTCCCTGGACAGGTTCTTTGTCTCGACCTTGAATCGCCTCCTCTTTCGAAATCGCATCGTCCCCATGATCCAGCCCTCCGCCGAATCCCCTGACGAGCCTGTTGCTGACGCCCCCGTCCCCGTACCTGCCCCCGGTCCCAAGTCCAAAGAGATTTCCGGCCGCGTGGTCGTGATCGGGATGCTGACGCTCGGCGTGTTGGCGACTTCGATGTTGTTCCTCTACTTCGAACTTCACACCGCCCCGTATCGTCCGCTGCGCGAAGCGATCGGGCGCGAGTTCAAACATTCGCGACCCAACGTCGAGGGAGGCCGGGTGAAGGGCCGCGGCCCGATGATCCTGCGCATCTCCATGAGTGTCCCGTTCGATCCCTTCTTGGAAGAGACAAAGTCCGCGGACGTCAATGCCCGCGTGTTGGAGATCGCCCGCACACATCACGACTTGGCGACCTTCGAACAAATCCAGATCAACCTGATCCTCTTCACTCCGGAGACCACCGCCAAGCGCCGGACGTTCGATTGGAAGGGACCGGCCGCCGCCAAAGTCGAGCAGTGACAGGTGGCGAAAGTGCGGTTGCAGATCGAATGGTGAATAGCGAACGGCGAATGGCGAAGTTCGAATTGAGGAGTTCCGCTATTCGCCATTCATTCCCAGGCGAGACTTCGTGCTGGCGACCACTGTTCGTCGTACCCGGGTCATTCACGGCGTCGTAGCTGAGTTCGCAAGAACTCAGGTCGTGGTCTGATGATTCGCTGAATTCTTGCGAATTCAGCTACGAACAGCGGCCGATGTCGGCAAGTGAGGCCGGCAGCTTCATCGTTCAACCCCGTGATTTGATTCAACCGGATCGTCGCGTCAGTCCGATACATCGGGTACGCGCCGCACGGAAGCTTGGGCCTGCCAACATGTTCCACTCCACGGGAACCCGCAAGCTTCACCCAGCCCGCAAAGTCGCCAGCGACTTTGACGGCCGGGCAATCTGTGCGGCTGGCCGGCCAGCCCGTCGGGGCGCGGTGCCATCAAACGATACGGACGACCTTTGAGGAAGAGGATGCCTCCATCATGCGAGTGAAGAGATCACTGGGGTTGCTGGTTGCCGCGGCCATGTTCGGCTGGCAGGCACCTGTGGATGCTCAAATCGTTCCGGGGACGGGTCAGCAACTGACCGAACTGGCCGACGATTTCGAGGATCCAAATTGGAGCTTCACGCTGAACCTGCCCAAGGCCAGCACCAATATCGACAAGGTCGACCGCCAGCCGGCCGGCTATGCGAGCAACGGGAAGTGGTTCGAAAGCACGTTCCGCGGAACGCCCGACTTTGTGCGGCGCATCGACACTCCCGAAGGGGGCCTGCCGGGGAGCAAGGGGGCGATGGCCCTGCAGACGTTGTACTCGGGAATCCCCGGCCAGCTCTCGAACAAGTTTCAACAGGACGACCTGATCGCCAACGTCAGCCAGAAGATGGGCTACATGCTTCCGGCCACTTGGACGCCCAGCTACGTGGTGCGGATCTACATGCCCCCGTTTGCCCAATGGGAGCAGCGCGTCGGCAGCTCGTTCGGCTTCCGCGCCGACTGCCAGACGATCATCAACAAGCCGACCAGAGTGGGCAAGATCTTCCGCACGGGCGGGACTTCGAAAGAAATCGAGCAGTATTGGCCCGGCTTCTTCATCCAGTTCAACGGCAAGAATCATCCCCAGTACAACAAGCAGGACACGGCGACGATCCTGATCCGTTCGGGGGAACGTGGCGAAGACATCCCGGGACCAGTCATCACTCAGCCCGGCTGGTGGACGCTCGGAATGACCATCACCCCGGATGGCAGGGTCCACTATTACGGACACGAGGGGGTCGCGAACCTCACGGCCAAAGATCACCTGTATTCCAACTTCCCGTATGGTTACAAGTGCCTGCAGACCAGCACGTACTTCTTCAACGTCGTGAATCAGGACGACGGTCGGACATGGTCGACGCGCTGGATTGTCGACGACCCGAAGGTCTACCTCGCCACGCGACCGTATTCCGCGCCACAGACCGCGCAGGTGCCGGCCCAACCGGTGTCGCAGTCCAAGCCTGTCGCTCCGGCCGCACCCGCCGCCGTTCCGACGACACCGGTCACTCCAAAAACACCGGTTCCCCCCGCGATCCTGACTCCTCCCGTGGTGGCACCGCCGGCTGCCACGCCTGCCGCGCCCGCTGCCGCACCACAATTGCAGTCCGCCCCGGCGGCTCCCAGCGTTCCTCAACTTCAGTCGGCTCCGGCTCAGCCCGCGCCCGCCGCGTTGACTCCGAACGCGGCTGCAAAGCCGGCAACGGAACTCAAGTTGTCCGCAGTTCCGGGGGTGGTTCTGCCGGCCTTGTCCGGAACGCCGAGTCCGGTCACACCCGCCTTGGCAGCAGCTCAGTCCCAATCGGCGACAACATCCACGGCAGCTCCCGCGTTGTTGACGGACGAGGCCGTCAGTGAATCGGCTCCGATCGTGGCACCGGTGATCTTGGCCCCCGGTCCCGCTCCCATCGCCCTGCCTGTGGATAACGCACCGCCGGCGAGCGTCCCCTTGGAGGACGCGCCCGTGTTGCCACCGCCACCGGTGGAATCGGACACGGAAACGCCACAGCCTCCGGCCATACCCGAGTAACCACGAACTCAAATCACGCGGCCCGTTGAGTCACCTCAACGGGCCGCTTTCATTGACGGGGAACAGTCGGCGTTGTCCGCTATTTCTCGTTCCAGCCGCGCAGGTCGACGGTGACCGTGTCCTGCACGCCGTTCCGTTCGTAGACGACGGGCACCTTGTCGCCCGGTTGCATCTCACCGATCTTGTCGACGAGCGTGTTGAAGTCGGGCAGTTCGTGGCCGTTGAACTTCAGGATCACGTCGCCCTGAGTGAGGCCCGCGCGGTCTGCGGATGAGCCGGATTTGACGAGGTTGACCAGCAGACCCCGTTGCGCGCCGAACCCGGACAGGGCTGAGATTCCAAAACAGGCCGGTCCGCGCTTCTGAACCCCCAGCCCCGGAATCGACGCCTCCAAATCGTTGATCGCCTGTTCGCTGACATTGCTTCCCTTGATGACGAACACCCCGGCTCGGCGAAACTCAAACTGGGTCCGAAAATCCTCGATGCGCCGCAGGTATTTCAGTCCCTCGTCGCCGCCGGTCCAGGAGGATTTTTCGATCATCGCGTACTCGATCAAATCGTTCGACTCGTCGATCGCCTTCCCGGTGGCCTCGTCGTTCTGAAAGCGGATGATTCCCCCCAGCTTTCGAAACGCGGTGATCGCCTTGGTGCGCCGTGTCGGACCACTCGCGTCCATCGCCGCCTCGGCGCGTGACGCCACGTTTGGATTCTCGCTGCGGGCCAACGCTTCGAACGCCGTCTCGGTCGCCTCGTTCGTCTCGTCGTCCCCTTCGCGATAGAGCTGCCGCAACAGGTCGAACGCGCGGACCGACGCTTCGGCCGTGCCGGTTTCCGCCAAGTGAGCCAGCGGAGCGACCGCTTCCAGCTTCCGGGCCAACAGCCGGTGCGCCGCCGACTCCCGCGTCTTGAACTCCGGAGCCGACAGTGCCTTCAAGTCGGCGACGAACTCCGCGGGAACCTGTGGCGGTTCCACGACGGCGGAATCCTGCCCCGCGACCATGACCGCGGACGCAATCAGCACAACAACGTATGCCACGAAGGCCGCACCACACCGCATTGCCTGGTTCTCCCCGGATTGCAGACAATCCTGTTTCAGCAGAGGAATGATCGTCAAATCTTGGCAGCTTGCAAATCCCGCTCGGCGTCCAAGCATCCCAGAAACCGAAGCGAAAGGCTACGTGGAGTTCCGCAATGTCGGACCAAGGGGCTGTGCGGCAGTAATTTCGAAGAGTTACTCGCCGCGAAGCGACCGTTGCGTGTTCACTTCCGTCCAACAGCCCTCCGCATTCGCGCTCCGTTTGATTCTCGCGGTCATCGATTTGATCCGCGCGAATCAAAGGGGGCGCGAATGCGGAGGCGAAGTCGCGATGCCGGGCGGCGGCAGAGTGACGCCAATCGCGTCGTGTCATACCATGCGACTCTCGGATGCAGGAAATGCACAGCCGCCAAGATAGAAATGTCATAGGGTTCACCCACTTAGAAATGTTACATTATCGATCCGGAGTGCGGCCTTTCTCAGAGGAACGGCCGACGCCTGGGATGGGTGGCGGCGGACTTGTGGGGAGGCGGTCTCGTCGCCGGAACCGGGGGCTTTGTCTTCGTCTTGGAGCGGCGGACGGAGACCTCGGTCCACGACAGCACGCGACTCTTCGATGTCAGCCAGATCGCTCCATCCAACAGTTCGCTTACCAGACGTGACCGACAAGAGTCGCTTGGACCGCGTTTCGTAGCACGGACGCCTCGTCCGTGCGCGAATGTCATGGGCGATTTCAGACGCACGGACGAGGCGTCCGTGCTATGGGGACTTTTGTCGGTCACGTCTGACCAGGATTTTCTGGCGGGCGAGCGACAACTTCTGGTGCGCCACACTCAACTGCAGAATGCGGTTGCACCACGACACCGCCCAGTCGTTCTGCACGACGCGCGGCTCTTGGTAACACAGCACATGATCCAGCTTCACGCCGCGTGGAAGAGGCTGATGCAGATTGGCGGCGGATCGAGCGGTGACGTGGAACCGTTGGTTCAACTCGTCCACGAACTCTTCCTCCAGATAGGTGTTGGCCGACTCCAGAATGTTGATCTGTTTCAGGCGCAGAGCCTTCGCGAACCGGTCCTGAAACACGCCGTACCGACGTTCCACGCGGCCCTTGGCCTGCGGACTGTGCGCCAGGATCAACTCGACGCCCAACTCCCGCATCGCGCGACCGAACTGGGTGAGCGGCGCGGTGTCCCGCAACGCCTCTTCCACCGTGGAATCCCGCGTGGTTTCGTGAATGCTGTCCCGGTCTACGTACAACACTCGCGGCAGGCCGTCGTGCCCGATGTACTCGCCAATCACCGTCATGGCGGCCGCCGTCGTCTCGCTCTCGAAGAACTTCGCGTGGGTCCAATTCGTCGCGTCATCGATCATCACCATCATCGACGCCTTCCCCCGGCGACCCTCGAACCAGTCGTGTTCCGACCCGTCCATCTGAACCAGCTTTCCCCACAGTGTTCCCGACGCTCACGCCAGTGACGGTGCGGCGCACCGCGCCGCCGCGGCGACCACGGCCCCGCCCCGATCAACCACTGCCGCAATGTCTCCTCATTCAGCGCTTCGCCATCGAGCTTATGGAAGGGGCGGACCCTCAAGGCGCCCGAACTCGCCGGAACGCGCCCGAACTCGCCGCCGAGATCCCCTTCGAAGACCGCAAGGAACTGCGACGCGTCGACAAACGCCAGTATTACTTCACGTGTACGGTGCCGCATCCCGATCGTGAACCACAAGGCGCGGATCGTGATTCTGTGGAAGCACAAACGGGACAAAGAACCATGCAAGGTGTTGGTGACCAATCGGATCACCTGGGAAGTGAGTCGGATCCTGGGCGTCTATCGGTATCGCTGGACGGGAACGGAGATGGCCGTCCATTCTGCAGAAACCCGTGATGCGTCGCATCGCGATGTCTTGTGGAACTCCGGGAGGGGAGCGAAGCGTGACAAGGATGTCGATGGTGAGCGGCTGGTGGCCGAGAATGCGAAGCTTCGTCGGCGGAATGCGGAATTGTCGCGGCGAAACGACGAGTTGTCGCGGCGGGTGGCGGAACCGGAACGGCTGATGAAA
>JANMLE010001469.1:0-14064 GCA_031372385.1 Planctomycetota bacterium
GCCATCGCTGTCGGCGTTCTCCACGGAAGACCAACGGGGAATCCGCGATGCCTTCGCCTACATGGATCTGCGTGAGGAACAGCCGATTCAAGGGGTGAAGATCGACGTCGCCTTCATCGGTTCCTGCACCAACGGTCGCATTTCGGACCTGCGTGAAGCGGCCGCCATCGCCAAGGGCCGCAAGGTGGCCGCCGGCGTGAAGGCCCTGGTCGTGCCGGGCTCGCAGTTGGTGGGGAAGCAGGCGGTGGCCGAAGGGCTGGACAAGATCTTCGAAGAGGCGGGTTTCGAATGGCGCGCCGCCGGGTGCTCGATGTGCCTGGCCATGAACCCCGACAAGCTGAAGGGCCGCGAAGTTTGCGCTTCGTCCAGCAACCGCAATTTCAAAGGCCGGCAGGGAAGTCCCACCGGCCGAACACTGCTGATGAGCCCCGCCATGGTCGCCGCCGCCGCCATCAACGGCTGCGTCAGTGACGTCCGAAACATGTTGTAGTCGTGGCACTGCCTCATCAAAGTTGAGAATTGGGGTTGTCGTAGCCACGCTCGCCAGAGCGTGGGCAGATGGCGAAATGAGATTCAATTCCCACAGTCTGGCGACCGTGGCTACCATCGGTTTGATCGTTGACGCAGCAGTTGTCATAGAAAGTTTTTGAATGCACCAGATCACCGAAATCACCGGCACGGGCATCCCCCTGTTGATCGATGACATCGACACCGACCGCATCATTCCCGCCCGGTTTCTGCGGTGCGTGACGTTTGACGGCTTGGGCGAGCATGCGTTCGAGGATGACCGCCAGCAGGATCACACGCATCCCTTTGACGATCCCCACTATCAGGGAGCGTCGGTCCTGATCGGCGGTCGCAACTTCGGCTGCGGATCGTCACGCGAACATGCCCCGCAGGCGCTGATGCGCTGGGGCATCGAAGCCATCATCGCGGAATCATTCGCCGAGATCTTCTTCGGCAACTGCACCACGCTGGGGGTTCCCTGTGTCTGTGCCCCGCGCGCCGATTTGGAAGAGCTGGCGGCACTCGTCAAAGCCGAGCCGGAACTCCCCGTCACCGTGGATTTGTACAAGCACTCCGTTCGCGCGGGACACCTGACCGTTGCGGTCTCGATCCTCGACAGCGCGCGGATCGCCCTGACGACCGGCAAGTGGGACTTTCTCGGCCAGCTTCTGGAAGGCACCGAGGCCGTCCGGCAGACCGCCGCGACGCTGCCCTACATGTCAGGCTTCAAGGCGTAGTTCGCCGCGCAGATCCGATCCGTTCCGGTTTCCCTTCGCTTGTTTGTCAGGACCATCATGCTGAAACACCATCGTCTGTTTGCTTGGATTGCCTGCTGCGTGGCGATCATCCCCGTGATCATCGGCTCCAGTCCGAACGCCGCCGAAGAGCCGGCGAAGATCACGCACTCGTTTCTGGTCACCGGTGGCGAGACCTTCATCGTTGATGGTGATGGAAAGGTGACGTGGTCCTATCCCAAGTCGACGCGCGACGGTTGGGTGCTGCCCAACGGCAACATTCTGCTGACGCTGTCCAAGTCGAACGACGGCGGTGCGGTGGTCGAAGTCACCCGCGAGGGAAAAGTCGTCTTTGAATTCAAGGGCACCCAGTCCGAAGTCAACACGGCGCAGGCCCTGGAGAACGGCAATATCCTGCTGACCGAAGCGGGTGCCAAACCGCGGTTGCTGGAGGTGACCCGCGAAGGCAAGATCGCGGTCGAAGTGCCGTTGCAGGCCCAAACGAAGGATCATCACCTGCAGACGCGCATGGCCCGCAAGCTCGCCAACGGAAACTACCTGGTGCCGCAACTGCTCGACAAGGTCGTCCGTGAATACCAGCCGGACGGCAAGATCGTCTGGGAAGTGGCGACGCCGAACTGGCCGTTCACGGCGATCCGTCTCGACAACGGAAACACGCTCATCAACTGCACGATCGGCAACCTGACGATCGAAGTCGACAAGGAGGGGCAGACCGTCTGGAAGGTGTCGAACGACGACTTCCCGTCCAAGCCGTTCGACGACGCCTGCGGCGGCCAACGCCTGCCGAACGGCAACACCGTGATCACCGCCTACCACGCGTCGTCCGGCAAGACCAAGCTGTTCGAAGTGACCCGCGACAAGCAGATCGTCTGGACGTACACCGACCAGCGCAAGGCGGGGATTCATCACTTCCAGATTCTTGACACCAACGGCAAGCCGGTTGAAGGGCGACCGCTGCGGTGACACGCGGGACAGGTTTTCCACCTGTCCAACGCCGCCGCTCCAGTGCTACCGATTTGCGGGCGCGAGCGTCGAGACGAGCACGTCGAGCCGTCTCGGGGCGGCGGAAAGCGGTCGGGGCTGACGCGGCGGTTGACACGATTCAATGAGGCCGGTCAGTTCCACTGCATGACCATCGGGAGCTGTTGGCGCAGACGCGGGTCGCGGCTGTTGATGGAGGAGTTTGTTCTTGATGGGAACTCCGGCCCGCTGCCGCGTCAAGGAGACCAATTTATCGGGCGCGGCGGCCGACTGACGCAGGGCCACGCCCGCGAATGCGCTGGCAACAACCGCTCCGGCGGCGAGGATTCGAACTACTGCCCGCCGATCAAATGTCCAATCTCGAATCGCCATCGCACTGATCCTTCACCGCATGAGCCACCGGGAGTTCTCCTGGACCCGTCCCTTGTTGGCCGCCATGCCGAAGGAGTTGCAGATTCTGCCGCTGCGTTGAAGTATCGGAGCACGGACGTCCGGCAAAGAAGAGCAATCCGAGCCCGCCATACCTTCAGACTATTCGGCACTTTCGGCTGCTTGACGCGGCTGGCGATTGGTGCGCACGACGGGTCGCAAACGTCCGATGGCCCGATTGGTCCGATCCCGTCGTCAGCCTCACGACGGAACCCGCGTCTTGGCCAGGATCTGGTTGATGACCATTTTCGCGCGATCGCGGCGTCCCTCATGCAACACACCCTTAACCACGATGCGATGTGCCAGGACAGGCACGGCCAGCCGCTTGATGTCATCCGGAATGACGTAGTTGCGGCCTTCGACCAAAGCCAACCCCTGAGCAGCTCGGTACAGCGTGATGGCCCCCCGCGTGCTGACTCCGAGTTGCAGTTGCTCGTGACCCCGCGTGGTGTGGATCAGATCCAGCATGTAATCGTTGATGGCATCGTCAACCCGGATCATTCGGGCCGTGCGTTGCAGGTGCCGGAGTTGATCGGCGCTCAGGACGGGCTTGAGCTTGTCGACCGGTTCACCGTCGCGGTGGTTTGTCAGAACATTGCGTTCGACCTCCCGCGTCGGATACCCGATCTCGACGCACATCATGAAGCGGTCGAGTTGGTTTTCGGGCAGCGGATAGGTGCCCTCGAATTCATACGGGTTTTGCGTGGCGAGCACAAAGAACGGCTCGGCGAGCGGATGAGTCTTGCCCTCCACCGAAACCTGCCCTTCGCTCATCGCTTCCAGCAGTGCGCTTTGCGTCCGCGGAGTCGTGCGGTTGATTTCGTCGGCCAGCAGGACATTCGTGAAGATCGGCCCGCGGCGGAATTCAAACTCGCCCAAGCTGGGCAGATAAACACTCGATCCCAGGATGTCACTGGGAAGCATGTCGGGGGTGAACTGGAGTCGAGTGAACTCGCAGTCGAAGCTCTTCGCCAGCGCCTTGGCCAGCGAAGTCTTGCCGACACCCGGAGCGTCTTCGACAAGGAGATGCCCCTGGGCCAGCATCGCGACGATCGCCAACCGGACGGTGTCCGGCTTGCCGAGAATCGCCGAGGAAACATTGCGTTCCAAACCCTCGATCAAAATGTGGTCTTCCGTCACGAACCGACTCCCCAATTCCGAAACCTTCCGTCACTACCGGGTCGGAATCATAGGCGGATTCATCGTCGGTCGCGATGCTGCGGGCGGCGGGGGTCACTTGGTGCTGGCGGATTCCACCGGGGCTTGTTCCATCAGCCGACGTTGTTTGAAGTCGTACTTCCGGCCGGCCTTGACGATCTCGAATTCCGGTGCGGACTCGATCGCATCCGGCTCGCGATCATAGACGGCAACCGTGTTCTTGCCGACGACTTCCATGGTTGTCCCGCTCATGATGAGCGCCGTGGATTCATCAATGCCGATGCCGACCAGTTGCGGGTGCGTTTTCCTCAGTTCGGTCATGTCGTCAAATCGGTCGCGTTGGCTGAAATGCTGGTCGATGGCAACACCGGGGAGAAACCCGAACCCCTGTTCGTAGCCCTCCGCCATCATGTCCTGATTTCCCAGCGGATTTCCGCGGACCAAGTACTCGCCCTGGATTGTCGCACCCGCCGATGTGCCGCCGATCACCCCCCCGCGGCGGAGTACTTCGTGAAACAGTTTTTGGATCGGAGTATCCAAATACGCATCGACGAGCCGCCATTGATGATCGCCGGTGAACCAGACGCCGCGCGCCTCCCGGAGCCGCGTCAGCAGGTCTGGCCGGGACAATTCCTGCCGGTCACGAGCGTGCAGTTGCCGTACGTTCAAAGCCCCCGCGGCTTTCAACCAGCCGCAGACCTGCTGCTCTTCGGGTGGCTCGTCACACAGCGCGTTCGAGACCACGATGATGGGCGAGTCTTTTCCACCCGCTGCCGAGAGAAACTTGTCGACCGCCTCGCGCGGAGTGGCTCCACCGCCGACGATCACCAGTGTTCCCGCCTTGACCTCGGGGATCTGCTGCTTTGGGGCCGGGAATTCCTCACGGGTGCGGGCAACGGCCGCGCGGCTGAGTTTGACCAAATCTTCCTTCCCGCCATGGGCCAAGCGAACGACCGACGCGGCCCGTTGAGGCGATGAGGCCAGGCACAGCGTCACGTCGGAGTCACCCAGCACTTCGATCGAGCGTCCGCGGACGATCAATGCGGTTGATTCGTCGATCCCGATCCCCACATGACCCGGTCGAAGTTGCAGCGCGAGACTCAACCGGTCTTCCCGGTTCCTCTTGCGGAAGTGCTGGTCAATGATTGTTCCCGGCAGGAAACCAAGCCCGGTGGACATGGCAGGTTCGGTCTGGCCGCCGGCAATCATCGCCTGCGACATGACTGCAGCACCGGCCGAGGTTCCGCCAATCACTCCGCCGCGCTGAAGTACGGTGTGAAACATCTTCCCGACTTGGGTTCCCTGGTAGGCTTCGGTCACCAGATTCTGATTCCCGCCGGCGAACCAGATCGCCGTTGCGGAATGGAATCTCTGGCAAAACTCCTGGCTATCCGCTTCCGAACGCGATCGGACGTGGAAGAAATCGATCGAAGCATGGGGACGCTCGCGCCAGGGGGCATACTTGGCTTCGACTTCGGGCGTGCCAGCGAGGGTGCTGGCGGTGGTGACCACGACAATCCGCGCGTCCTTGCCACCCGCCAGTTCGAAGTACTTGTCGATCACCGGGGCGGGCAACACTCCACCACCGCAAATGAACAGCGTCCCCGGAATGGCGGTGGCGGGTTGGATTTCGCAGACCGCAGTCGCACCAACCGGCTTCAACTCCTCGGCCCGCGCGGACAGTGTCGGACCAAACAGGCAACAAGCTCCAACAACAGCCCGTGCAAGAATTGGTCGGTACAACGGACCAAAGTGAATCGTCGATCGAACCATCGCGGTTTGCCTCCAGTGAGTCGGAGAGGAAAGCAGCCGCCCACCATCCGGAGGAAGTGGGTACGTCCATGTACACATAAACGTATGTCGGTTCATTGTCGTTAGCAAGTCGAGTTCCAAAATGGTCCCGGACGGAGGATTCTTTCCAATGGTGAAACGCTGCTTCGGGATGCGCTCAATGCGACTCGCAAGTCAGGCTTCATTGACGCAACCAAGACGCTGATTTGATGGGAGTGTGTGCCTGTTGTCGAGGAGCCGATTGACGCCAGACCGCGCCCAGTAAACCAGCTCGCAACCCTTTTTGCCCGTTTGTCGCAAAACCCGCATTCTACCACTGGACGTTGATCCACTTCAGTTTTACGATGTCTCACTAACGCCCCAACCGGAATAACCGGCATAATCGATTTGGGGCGTTTGAAATGGAGATGCTCTTTCGGGCCGTCCGAAAGCGAGTGAGAGCTGAAAGTTACGAATGGAGGGCGTGATGAAGAAGTTGGCGTTGGTGTTACTGGTACTGTCCGCGTTCGGGTCGGTCGCCGACGCGGGGCATTGGCGAAGGGCGCGATGCTGCGACCCTTGCGCTGCGGAATGCGTACCCAGTCCGTGCTGTGTGAACGCTCCAGCATGCATGCCTGTGGCAACGGCCTGTGCCCCAGTCATGGTTGAACAGACCGTGCTGGTGCCTGAGTTGGTGACCGAGACTCGAAAGATTCAGGTCACCGAGTACAAACAAGAACAGAGGGAGCGAAAGCACACCGTTACCAAGCTCGTGCCGCGGACGGAGCCGCGGACACGCACCGTCTGCTTCACCGAGAACGAAACTCGGACACGCGAAGAGAAATACATCGAGTGCAAGTCGGTGCCGGAAACCATTGACCAAACCTACACGGTCATGGTTCCGTACTCCGAAACTCGCAAGGGAACTCGGTGCGTGGTGACTCCCGTCACTCGGAACGTCGAACAGACTTTCACCGTGATGGTCCCGTATTGCGAAACCCGCAAGGGAACCCGCTGCGTGATGACGCCGGTCACCCGGAGCATCGAACAATCCTACACCGTGAACATTCCGTACACGGAACAGCGGACTGGCATGCGCACGGTCTGGGAAAGCATCCCCGTCGTTCAGACGCGCGTGGTCTGTGAAGATCAGGGACACTGGGAACAGCGGTGTCTTCCGGTCTCGAATGGCTGCCAGCCTTGCGGCGTGATCGCCCACTGCTGCCGCCCACGCCATCATTTCGCCTGCGGTGGCTGCAATCCGTGCGGTTCTTGCGGAACCTGCGCACCGGCCCCGGTCTGCAACACGGTTGTGACTCAAAACGTCTGGGTGCCGAAAATTGTTCAGCGGGAAGTCTCCTGCACCGTTTACACCCGTCAATGCAAACAGGTTCCGTACGCCTACAACGTCACGTTGTGCAAACCGGAAATCCGGACCCGTACGGTGCAAGTTTGCGAGATGGTCGCTTCGCAGCAGGAATTCGAGTACCAAGTTCGGCTGTGCAGGCCCGAACAGCGCACGCGCACCGTTCAGGTCTGTGAGCTGGTCCGGTCGCAGCAGGAATACGAGTACCAAGTCCAACTGTGCAAGCCGGAGACCCGCACGCGGCAGGTGACGGTCTGCAAACTGGTTCCCGAGGAAAAGACCCGCACGGTCACGTACTGCGTCGCTGTCGCCAAGACACGCGAAGAGCAGTACGAAGTGACCGTCTGCGACACGGTTCCTGAAGAAAAGACCGAGACATTCACGGTCTGCGTCCCGGTCTGCGTCGAGAAGGAAGTCACGGTTCAGGTCTGCCGGATGGTTGAAAAGAAGATCATGGTGTCGGCACCCCAACCGTGTTGCCCAAGCACCCCCTGCTGCCGTTAAACCCTGCCCCGCAGATGAGGTCGCAAGGTTTGCGATGGTGTTGATGCAAACGCCTCGTGCCGCTCGGCACGAGGCGTTTTTGTTGGTTGCCGCAGGTGACTCATGCAGTCGGCAGGTAATGATCTCCCTGTAGGACGGATTTCCAATCCGTCCGGCGTTGACGGACGGATTGGAAATCCGTCCTACGACATGGGGAGTTGCTTTCCTGCGGACTGCCGCAGTTCCCTGATCATCGCGCAACCGTTTGCGAGCAGCGAAGTTCGCGAAACTTGACGGTCTCGAAAGTCACTTCTATACTCGCGGTCCCGCAAACACAGGGCGTGTTGTGCAGGTCAACTGAATCAAACCACGGATGTCTGCCAGCATGAACAGCGAAGAACGTCATCGGCTCAAGACCAACGAACTCGGCCAGACGGTTCAGGCAGTCGGTCATCGACTGGAAGAGCATGCCACCACGATCGTCGTGGCGGTTTGTGGAATCTTGGTGGTCGCGGCGGCGGTGATCTGGTGGTCGCGGCAATCGAATTCATCGGCGGCGGAAGCCTGGACGAAACTGGAAAGTGCCGAGAACGTGAATGACTTCGGCGAAGTGTCCGAAAAATTCAAGGGCACGCTGGCCGGTCATTGGGCGAAACTTCGCGAGTCGGAACTGAATCTTCAGACCGGCTTGTCGGCGATGTTCACGGATCGCGATGTCGCGTTGGCCGACCTGAAAAAAGCCAAAGAAGGTTTTGAACAACTCACCGCCCACAAGCCCGCCGACCCTGCGATTCAGGAACGAGCCTTGTGGGGTCTGGCGCTGACCCTGGAAGCAACCAGTGATTCAGACACCAGCAAGGCGAGCGAAGTTTACCAACGATTGCTCAACGAGATTCCCGACACGTTTTACAAGCCAATCGCCGAACAACGGATCGCGGCCCTGAAAACGGGGGGGGCCAAAGAGTTCTACGCGTGGTTCAGCAAGCAGAACCCCAAGCCGACCGAGTCTCGCCCGAAGGACGGTTCCGAAAAGGATCCGTTCGAGTCGATGTTCCCCTCGCCCGGAAAGAGTGAGTTCAGCCTGGAACCGAACCCGCCGAAGTCCAAAGCCGGCAAGCCCGGCGAGGCGGCGATCAAGGGTGACGATCCAAAGCCTGAAAAGTCCGCTCCCGAAAAACCGGCGGAGCCAATCAAGCCGGATGCCAATCCGGACGCCAAGCCCGAGGAAACCCCGTCGACCAAAGAGGGGGACGCCAAACCGGACAAGAAGCCCGCAACGGAACAGCCTCCCGGGCTGAAATCTGAGAAGGAAACCGACAAGAAGGAGTAATCTCCGCAGTCGTGATCGTCCCCTCCGGCAATGAATTCCACCTGGCCCGGCATCTGGCATGCCGGGCTTCCTTTTTGACACTGGCCTTTTCCATGACAGAAGAAACCCCTGACGTCGATGTCGAAGTCGATGAACCCACCGATGCCGGGGAAGGGTCATCCGAATCCGTCAAAGTCGTGGTCGAAGCGCGCGCCCACGGGTGGCGCGTTGATCACTACCTGACCCGGCTGCATTCCAACTTCAGCCGTGCCGCGTTTCAACGGGTCATTGAAGATCACGGAGTGCTCGTCAACGGGCTGCCGGTCAAGATCTCGCGCCGGTTGCGCGTGAACGACTGCGTGGAATTCCGCCTGCCCACAAATCCCGATCAGACGCTGCCCGCCGAGGACATTCCGCTCGACATCCTATATGACGACGAATCGCTGATCGTCATCAACAAGCCCGCCAACATGATCGTTCATCCGGGACGCGGCCATTATCTCGGGACTCTCGCGGGCGCATTGCAGTTTCACTTCGACAAGCTCAGCGATGTCGCCGGCAAGCAACGGGCGGGGATCGTTCACCGACTCGACCGCGACACCAGCGGAGTGCTGGTCGTCGCCAAGAACAACACCGTCCATGCGAACATCAGCAGCCAGTTCGAGGAGCGGACGGTCGAAAAGGAATACCGCGCCATCGCGTGGGGGGAAGTCGCCTTCGACCGCGACTACATCGAGACGCATGTGCGGGTCAGCCAGCGCAACCGCGAACGGATGATGGTCTGCCCCGAGGGGGGGAACTCGCGTTTCGCGGCCACGTTCTACGAAGTGCTGGAGCGATTCCGCGGCTTCACATTCCTGAGACTCTGCCCCCAGACGGGACGCACGCATCAGTTGCGGGTGCATCTGCACCACCTGGGCCATGCCGTCGTCGCGGACCGCCTGTATGAAGGCCGGGCCGCCTTGAAGCTCTCGGACCTGATCGAAAACCTTCCCCCCGAACAGGACGAAACGCTGATCCAGCGTCAGTGCCTGCACGCGCTCAAGCTCGGCTTCAACCATCCGGTCACCGGAAAGCGGATGGAGTTCGAGGCCCCGCTGCCGGACGACTTCCAGCAAGCCCTCCGTGCCATCCGAACTCATCGCGCCAAGCCTGCCAAACAGTCGAAGCCACACTGATTCGGCGGAGAATCGATATCGATCAGGACGGCGTTCGCGGCCCGTGCTCGACCTGTCACCCGTCGTCCGATCGCGGCGTGTCGACTTGCAGATTGTCTGCGTCGCATCGACAGGGCCAATGCCTTTTTGAAGCTGGTCAGGATGTCGGGTGGGACCAGCGGCGCTTCGCCGCGCCGGCCCACCAGCAAGGCTCGATGGTTCCTGATGGTGGGCCGGCGCTCGAAGCGAACTGGTCCCATCTTCCTGAGGAACATCCCGTCGAGAGGGACTCCCCCTGCTGCTTTTGGAACTCATTCGCGCTCCGTTTCATTCGCGCGGACATTCTTCCTCGAAGAAAGGATTCCGCGCGAATCAAACGGAGCGCGAATGAGAACCAAGACGGACCCATTGGGACGCGCACGAGCCTCCCGAGGAACATCCCTTTGGGACAACGAACATTGACTCGGTCCACTCCTGTTCCGCCCCCACGAGTGTCCACGAAGGGAACGGCGGAACGACTTCGAAAAAGGCGACGGCCCCGGTCATACCGATCGCGTTACTTGCCCTTCGCCTGTGCGCCGTCCCCCGTGAGTGTTGACGTTCCCAGACCGTACACCGATTCCTTCGAAAAGACATAGGCGGGAAGCTGCAACGCGGCGAAGAACCCGCGGGCGCGATCCCACATCTCGTCGTCGAGTGCCTTCTGGGCCGTCTCGACCGAGGGAACCCGGCTGAAGAAGCCAAGGTTGGCGACGCGGCTGGTCGACTTCCACAACACGGCTCCGTTGAAGTCATAGGCGACGGTGATCTCCAGCGTCTTTTCCTGCAACTGAATCTGCTGGTTGGCACCCGCACCGAAGAAGCGGACCGGAACCATCGCACCGGGCTTGAATTCGACATTCACCGCCAGCTTGATCTGCTGGCCCGCCGCGTCCTTGACACCGCTCTGTTCCACCGCCTTGTTGAGCAGCCCCAGCGTTTCGGCCTGAAAGCCGGGCCGATCCGGCCGTTCCGGGATCTTCGCCATCACGGTCACATTGCCGCCGGGTTGGACCACCATCTTCGGCGCCAGCTTCGCACCCGCGAGTTTGGTCTTGGCCGCGGCATCAGGCAGCTCGGTCGCGACGATCTGCACTGACGCGCCGCGCACCGCCTTCGCCGCCATCCAGTGTCGTCCATCGGGCGGCATCGTCACGTGGATGCCATTCGGATCGCTCGTCTCATAGGTCCAGGCCACTGTTTTCTGCGTGACATCGAACAGCGCCGAGTTGTTCAACAGCAGGTAATCGTCACCGCACCAGTGACACGAACTGACTGCGGTCGGCAGTGGGATCGGATCGGCAGCGCGGCCCGTCTTCAAGTCGACGTCATGCAAGGACCAGCCTTTGCGTTCGTAGCTGACGGCCGCCAGACGCTCGCCGTTCGGATGGAACGCGACGGCTCGGACAAGCCCCCCGAGTTCCAGCGCCCCCTGCGGCTGGCCGGTGACGGGATCGCGCAGTTCGATGCGGCCTTCGCGGGCGACCGCCAGCGTCTTGCCACCGGGCGACAACATCGGCGACAGAGCTTCCTTCAACTCATAGACCGCCTTGCAATCGGGCAGATGGTAGACGATCAATCGATCCTCGAAATTGATGACGCCGACATGGTCGGCATCAATGAAGAACGCCGATTGAAGGTCGCGGTTATCGTTCTTGGCTTCATCTTGGAACGGGCGGCATCCGGCCACATGGGTTCCATCGGCCGCCGAAAAGACATCGACACGCCCCTCACCGTCATGGGGTGCAACCAACACGCGCGTCCCGTCGGGGCTCGCGGCCAGCAGATCGCAGGAAAAGTCCACCTCGATGCGGCGCGCCGAATCGCGTTTGACCAGATCGTAGACGTCAATCCAGTTCTTCTGGCAATGGATCGGTTTCGTTCGCGGCTGGGCGATGATGCTGTGGTTCTTCGTCGCTCGAAAGCGAATTTCGGGAGTCCGATTTTTCAGATCGTTCGGATCTTCACCTTCCGCGATCCGGACAAACCCGAGTCCCGCATTCAGACGCGCGACGCACAACGCACGCGGTTGCCCGCTCCCTTTCAGCGCCAGCGGTTTGTCGAGCAACTGCCCGGACGCGGCGGGGGCCGGAGCGGCCGGGGCTTGCCAACCGGGTGACTTGTCATCGGACCGGTCCGTCAAGCCGGATGCATCAAACTTGGTCAACTTGGGGAGCTTGGCATCGACCAACAGTCCGCCCGCTTCGACGGCCGCGATCGACTTGGTGATGTCTTCGTCCTTCACCTGCAGGGGCTGAACGGTGGACTCCTGCCGGGTTCCCTCCCACACGGCGAGGAGGCCGTTGTCCAGGACGCGGCGGTTTCGCAACGACCCTGAATCCAGCTTCGGCTTGCCGAGACTGTAGACCACCTTCTTGGCACTGCGGTCGACGATCGCCACCCCGTGCAGCAGCAATTGCTTGCCATTCGGAAACCATTGCAGGCTGCACCCCTTGCCGTGCAGGTTGTGCTCCTTCTTGACACCTTCTTCCAGCACGATCGTTTCGGCGACGGCACCAGTGGCCGTTTTGAAGAAGATGATTCGCTCGCCGTACGACGGGTGGGCACCGTCGAAGACAATCGCAAGTTCCTGACCGTCGGGGGAGAACGCCAACCCGAGGACCGTGTTGACGGGACGCTTCACGAACTCCACTTCCGAGATCTCGCCCGTGTCGAAGTCGTAGACCGAAATCGCCTTGGAAAGGTAGTCGGTCAGGAACGCGGCGTATCGACCACCGGGACTGAACGTGTTCATGTCGCCCGGCCGGCATCTTTCACCCAGCTTCTTCTCTCGTTCGAGTTCGCCCGAAGGGAGCTTCCATGACAACAGCCCCGTGTGGACATCGGAAAACGCCACCATCCGCTGCGATGAGGGCATGGCCAGCGTCGCGATGATGAACTTCTTGGGGTCCACACTGACACCACCGAGGGTTTTCTTTCCGGGGACGTCCCACACTTCGACCAAGCCACCGGTCCCCTCAATCCGGAACCAGGCGACGTACTTCCCGTCGGGGCTGAGGGCGATGTTCGTGCCGGAAATCTTCTGTCCCTTCAGAGCACCCGCCTTGGACCCTGTGGCGAGATTCCAGATGTCGCGTGCCCCCCCCGTCAAGTCGCCATCGCCGATCATCGCGAACGGGCTGGGGGTGACGGGATAGATCACACTTTCGTCGCTGATGAATCCATTCTTGATCTTCACGTTGAATTTCTTGGACGTGTCGAACGCTGCCTTTTCGGTCCCTGGATCGGGCTTTGCCTTCCAGTTTTGAACCTTGGTTTCAAACAGCGCCCCGGCACCCCCTTGATCGACCCCGCCTTTGAAGCCGCTGCCCGCCGCCTTGGCGACCGGCTGATTGCCGGGGACTGGCACATTCGGATTCTGAATCGGAGCGGGATTCGGATTGGGTGCGGGATTGGGCACCGGATTCGGCGCGACGTTGGCGTTGGCCGCCGGGTCTGTTCCCTGTACGGGTGTCACCGGAGCGGTGCCGGGTACAGCCGCAGGGACGGGGTTTGCGGCCAGCGCATCACCGGGTGGCTTCGCAGCATCGGGCCTTCGCATGACGAAGAACACGGCCACACCGATGACGACAATCACCGCGGCTCCAATCCCCGCGCCGATCAGGACGGTCGCCGAGCCATCGTTGCTCTTGGACGACTTCTTCTTTTTTCCGGGCCGTCTCCGGGCGGGAACCTCATCATCGTCGTCAGCCTTGCTTCGACGCCGGCCCCCCGGCACGTCGATCTCGCCGCCGCAGTCTTTGCATTCAAATGTCTGGCCGGCTTGTTCGTCGCGAAGGCGGTATTTCTTTCCGCAAACAGAGCACTCAACGGCGATGGGCATGGAACCAATCCTGATGATGAAGTGATTGGAGAAGTCCGGCGATTCCGGAGAGGGTATTCGAGACTGGCGGGGGATCGTGACGTGTTCGACGAATGAATTCAACAGTCGCGTGACACACAGGCGTGACACAATCGGACTCAGTCGCATTTCAGACGGAGCGGGCCTAAAGTGTGGCCCAGCGTATGACATCGCGTTCGCCTGACAATCCCGGTCAAGTGCTCTGGTACCCAGGTGAGCCGGGCGGCGTCAGCCCCCGGATGATCATC
>JANMLE010001492.1:0-9893 GCA_031372385.1 Planctomycetota bacterium
GTGATAGGCGTGTCCCTGAAACTTGCCCGGCAACGGAAACGTTACTTTCCCACGACCCCGCAGGAACTCCACGAACTGCGCCACATGGGTCGACAGATGTTCCTCCCCTTCGCGCCCGAGGCCGACATTCAGGAAGTTCCCCTTCCGAAACACCCATCCGTAACCCTTGAGATCCGGACAGAAGAACAGTTCCGGACGGTCCCCCAGCACCGAGCAGCCCGACTGCTGTTCGGGGGACATTTCAAACTCCACTTCCTGCGCCAAGACCACGGGGAGTTCGGGCGGTGTCAGTGGGGCGAGTGTTGTCGATTGCAGTTCGGCGGGAACTTCGCCCGCATGGCCTGAGTTGGCTGATGATGGGTGCCGCACCGACATCAGGTGGCGTGCGACAGGGCAGAAGTGGCCACCCGCGCCGACGATCAGCGGCGCACGAAAACGGTCGTTGACGACCCAGTCGGCTCCGTCGCGATGCACCGTGTGAAACGACTCGCCCAGCGTCAGGCGCGCGCCCGAGCGGCGCAGCAGGTAGTCATCGAACTCGCAGCGCCGGATGCCGTAGCTGACGGTCTGACCGTATGCGGTTTCGATTTCGCCTCCACCGATCAGCCCGGTCAGAAACCGGGTGATCGGCTGCATCACATTCCGGCTTTGGTAATCGGACACGTCGAGATTCAAGTCGTCCACAATGGGGGGAGTGATCCAGCCGGCACAGACTTTGTGGCGCGGGAACTGCGCCTTGTCGAGCACCATGACATCGGCACCCGACTGCCGCAGCTTCCAGGCACACGACGATCCGGCCGGTCCTCCGCCAATGATGAGGACGTCCGCGGTTTCCATTGTTGCACCGCCTTCTAGTGGTCGAACAACTTTGATTCACGGGGTTGTTGTAGCACGGACGCCTCGTCCCTGCGTCCATTCGTATCTGAGGTTCCGCACGGACGAGGCGTCCGTGCTACGGGGCAAATAAAAGTTGTTCGACCACTATTGTTTCGGCGTTCGTGTCAGGAGCGGTTCGGCATACCAGTCCGCGCGGGTCATCGGGACGGTGTTGTTGGTCTCCCGCGCGAAGACCACTTGGAACAATTGCAGATCGCCGCTTTCAAAGGTGGCGGACGAAGCCGCCAAATACAGCCGCCACATCCGCACGAAGCGCTCGTCGAACATCTGCGCGACCTGATCGGCGACCCGGTCAAAGCGGGTCAGCCAATCGGCACAGGTGCGGGCGTAGTGCAGGCGCAGATTCTCCACATCCAGCACCGAGAATCCCGAGTCTTCGAACAGGTCCATCATTTCGCGCAGGCTGGGCGCATGGGCACCTGGAAAGATGTGTTTGACCGTCCACGAGTCCAGGGGCCGTTTGAAATTCCGGCCGATGCTGTGGATCAACCCGCGTCCGTTGGGAGTGAGAACGCGGGACATGAGCTGCCCCATCGCGCGATAGTTCTCGGGACCGACGTGCTCCAACATGCCGACTGAGACGAACGCATCGAACTGGCCGGTCATGTGCCGGTAATCGTCCTGCACGAACTGCACGCGATCACTCAAGCCTTCTGCCTGGGCCCACTGACGGGCATGCTGAATCTGCTCGGTGGAGAGGTTGTAGGCCGTGACCGACACGCCATAATGACGGGCCATGTGCATCGCCAGCGCCCCCCATCCGCACCCCGCTTCGGCGACCCGTTCGCCGGGCTGCAACCGCAACTTGCGGCAGACGTAATCGAGCTTGGCCACCTGGGCCTGATCCAGCGTGGTGTCGGGTTGGGGATAGTAGGCACACGTGTAGACCAGCCGCTCGTCGAGCCACAGCTTGTAGAAGTCATTCCCCAGATCGTAGTGGTGGTGAACGCTCGACTTGGAATGCGCCAAGGAATGCGAGCGGCTGGTGAACCGCCTGGTCGAGCGCCGGATGGGACGCCGATCGAGGACGCGCGACAAACCGCGATTCACCTCCAGCAACACGGCCAGCAGGTCACCGCGGATCAGCAGATCCCCTTCGGTATAGCATTCACCAAAGTACAGATTGGGATTCCAAAACAGTCGCCGCAGGACGCTCGGCTGTTGAATGACGATCTGTCCGACCGCAGTCAGCGGGTCGCCGACAATGGTCCCGTCCCACAGCACCAACGCCACCCGGGGTTGACCTGCGCGTTCATACGCCCATTCCATCAGTGACCGCTCCAGCAGCCACAGGGGGCGAAGCGGCGAAGCCGGACTCGGATCGAGACTCAACGGCTGCGCTGGAGGAGATCCGTCGGGTGCATCGGCAGGATTGCGATGAGGATCCATGTTGGCGGAGTGACTGTGGGAATGGCTCCCCGCCGACTTCGAAACGACCGGCTCGTTGGTTGCGTCCAACTCATGCGGCATGTTGTCACCTCAGAGAAGCGGGACGCACTGATGTGGGCGGTACAGCTTGCTCATTCATGAATGGAATGTCCGTGGTATCCCGTCTCGCTAAAACTGTGCTTCGATCTCCCGAAGCAGTTGAACGAGGTTGATGCAGGGGATTCCAAAGTGCTGGCAAACGAACGGTATCTTTGGGCGATCCTGCGTGCCGCCAATTTCACCTGTCACCACGGTCAGTTTTCTTGCTTTGGCCAGTGCGACGACGAATGGGTCACCGAAGTTCTTGCCGGGGCGCTGATCCACCATCCGCGGAAACTGGTTGAGAACTTCCAATGTTGCGTACTGAATTTCGTCGTCGAGTGGAACGAACAGCTTCGGACGCTGCTTGCACCACACATGGATTTCATCATCCCGTCGCGACAGCTCTCGAAGGACTTCATCCGAGGCAACAGCAGATCCCGCCTCAATGAGTTGGTCGAAGCGTTTCCACACGGAGGGGAACACATCCGGCGGATACCATCGCACCCAGCCATCGAGCAGGGCACTCGTGTCGATCGAGTAGTTCACTCGCCGCCCCCTTCGTCCGTGGTTGCGAATGCGAGATCACGGACCTTGCCGAGCTGCTTCACCCGCACGCCGAGATACTCTGACAAGTCATTCGTCGTGATCTCTTCACGGTCGTAGGCGCTGAACATGAGTCTGGCAAAACTGGGGCCGACCCGCCGAATGGCGAGCGTTGCCGGCTGTGTTCCACCCGTTCCAGACTGCTCCTTTCTCTTGGCTTCTGCAACGGCGTACTGTTCCAGCAATCGTTGGCGAACAGCAAGATAGAATCCGAATGAAGCCGCCCCCAACGTGACAAGGCGCCGCAAGACCGCTTCCCGACTCACACGAAACCGCCGCGACGCCTTCTGAAGTAATTCGTCGGACCATGACTGCGGCTGCGGAGAATTCGACAAGCCAAAGTACTCGTGCATTGCGTCTGCTGGCAGAAGGATGCTGGCCGCAAGGTCATTGCAAAACAACTCCACCCTTTGGTCGTCCGTGCGGGTTGTTCCAAGATCTTCGAGATCGCATGTCCCGGCCCGGTTGAGCAGCAAGTGTCCGAGTTCGTGCAGGAGAGTGAAGGTGCGACCATTCATGGAGTCGCCGCCGTTCACCGCGACGATTGGCAATCGGGAATGGCAGATCGAGAATCCACGCAATTCGCCCAACGAAACCCGTTCCGCATGAAACACCAGCGAACCGAGACCTTCCACCGCACGCCGCCAACTGTTGAATGCGGCGTACTCGTCGGACCAACCGAATTGCTCGGTCAAGCTCACCCCCAGTTGCTCACGAATCTGTGTAGCGGCCGCTTCGACGTTTGACGACAGAGTTGCGCTGCCGAGCAACTCGAACTCGGGGGAGGGATCGGGGGCGGCTACCTGCAAAGCGACTTCGCGCTGAAACTGAACTCGCCGCATTTCGGCTCGTGCTTCTGGCGAGAACGTTCCCGCTTCAACACCGGTCAATCGACGGAAGTCGTGCGGAACTGAAAAATCCTTCGGTGGCGCAGGCAGAAAGAACACGGCCAAGGGTCGCCGATAGACCGCGGCACTGGTTCGCAGTTGCGCGATGGTCGGTTGTGATTCCCCGGACTCCCACCTGCCGAGACGCTCGACATCGATTCCAATTCGTTCCGCAGCCAGTTCCAACGAAAGCCCCGCAGACTCTCTCGCCCAAACGAGAAGTGCTGGATGAATCAGGGCGTTCGGTGTTCTGGCCATATCGAATGAAGATGTTCAGGTGAAGCGTTCGATTGGTACTGGGAGGCAGGATACGGGGCGATACTCAACGGGTCCAACCCTCAGGTTGCCGCGAATCCAAGTTTCGGTCCGCTCTCCACGCGAACACCTCGGAGTCGACGAGCGCCCTGAGAAGTTTGTAGTAGCATTCTCACGCGGTTGTGTTGTCGATGAGCAGTGTCTCCGGACGCGGCGGGGACATGCCATCGTCCGCGATTATTTACGTGGCGGGCCGGGATCGCAACTTCGTACTTCCGAGTTTGCGGGGCCGCTGATACGCCGACAGCAGGCAAAATCGTCCGGATTGAGAGTCCAGAGGTGCGCGTCGGGAAAAAACGTGGTATAGAACGGAACTTCCTGGGAGTTGCCGGGTTTGTCAACTCGCCTTGGAACTGCGGATCTAACCGTGTGCGGGGGAATCGAGATCACGATGGGGATGCATATCTTGCCGCAAACGTCTTTGTTCGCCGTGATCCTCGCGCTGGTGACATCCACCGGCGCGGCGGCGGACTGGACGCAGTTTCGCGGCCCCAATGGCGCGGGAATCAGTGCCGACACCAATCTGCCGGTCACTTGGAGCGAAACCGAAAACCTGCGTTGGAAGGTTGAACTCCCCGGCCCCGGTTCCTCCAGTCCGATCGTACTCGGCGACCGAATCTTTGTGACGTGCTATTCGGGCTATGGCGTTCCGAAGGCGAATGGCGGTGACATCAAGTCGCTGCAGCGTCACTTGGTCTGTGTCGAACGTCAGGACGGCAAGATCCGGTGGACGGCGACCATTCCTGGCGAGCTGCCGGAAGACGGCTATCAGGGCTACATCGCCGAGCACGGCTATGCCAGCAACACTCCCGTGACCGACGGCGAGCGTGTCTACTGCTTCTTCGGCAAGAGCGGCGTGGTGGCGTTCGATCTCGACGGAAAGCAGATCTGGCAGGCCGGCGTCGGGAAGGAATCGAGCAATCGCCGGTGGGGCTCGGCCGCGAGCCTGATCCTTCACAAAGACTTCGTCATCGTAAACGCCTCGGAAGAAAGCCAATCCCTCCGCGCCCTTGACAGGAAGACCGGCGCGGAAAAGTGGAATGCCCCCGGTGCGGCCCTCGAACTCGCCTATGGCACACCCGCACTCGTCACGTTGAAAGACAGCAGCCAGGAACTCGTCGTCGCAGTCCCCGGCGAGGTCTGGGGAATGAACCCCGACACCGGCAAGATTCGTTGGTTTGCCGAGCATTCACTGACGGGCAACATCTGTCCAAGCATCGTGGCCGATGGCGAAACGGTTTTCATCTTCGGCGGCTTCCGCAGTTCAGGGAGCCTCGCGCTGCGGGCCGGCGGCTCGAAGGATGTCACGACGTCCCATGTCGAGTGGACCGGCCGCAACAGTTCGTATGTGGCGACGCCGGTGCTCCACGAGGGACACTTGTATTGGATCAACGACCAGGGCCAGGCGTTTTGCATTGATGCGAAGTCGGGCGAGTTGGTCTATCGCGAACGAGTCAGTGAAGTCGAAGGGGGCGGACGTCCCGTGTATGCCTCGCCCGTCGTTGCGAACGGAAAGATCTATGTGCCCAGCCGCTGGAACGGCGTGCTCGTCCTGCCAGCCAAGCCCAAGTATGAGGTCCTCGCGCAGAACCGCTTCGCCTCGGACGACAGCGACTTCAACGCCACACCCGCCATCAGCAACGGCGACCTGTTTCTCAGATCCAACCGCTTCCTGTATTGCGTGGCGAAGAAATAGATCTCACGCGGCCGAAGGTGAGTCGTTTAACCGCGTGGGCATCGCCCCGCGCGTGAGCGGTGATTCACGCTCAAAACACGCGGGGCGATGCCCACGCGGTTAAACGAAAACATCTGTTTCATGTCCGCGAGCAGTGTAGGTCACGGGATGACGGGGCTCGCAGCGTCATCGCCTGTCATGTGGAATCTGCGGGAATTCAGCCGACGCCGCAGAATCACAACCGTCTGGCGACGTTGGCTGCTACGATGAGTCTTCAAGGTCGAGGCGTCGTGCCGAGACCTCACTCAGTGAATCGTCAATCAGAACTCTTTGGGGAAACGATCATGAAACGATGGATCTGGTCATTCAGTTTGGTCGCTGTCGCTGCTGCGACGACCGCAATCGCTCAACCACCCGGCGGGCCCGGACAAGGCCAGGGCAACCCCGGCGGACCGGGTGGTCCCGGCGGTGGTCGACCACCCAGCCCGATCATCGAAGCCCTTGATGCCGATCATGACGGAGTCATCTCGGCCGAAGAACTGAAGAACGCGGCCGAAGTGCTGGCGAAGCTCGACAAGAACAAAGACGGCAAGCTGACCGAAGACGAATTCCGTCCCCAAGGTGGACCACAGGGCGGACGTCCGGGCGCGCCTGGTGCTGGCGGCGGTGGTGGTGGAGCCCCCGGTGCCGGAGGCGCGGGCGGAGCTGGTGGAGGTCGACCGGGCGGCAATCAAGGCAACCCCGGAGCTGGCGGACGTGGCGGACAACAGAGCGGACGTCGTCCCGACGGTGAAGGCCCCGGTGGACCCGGCGGTCCCGGTGCCGGTGGCCCAGGACGCGGACCCGGCGGCGGTGGTCCCGGTGGAGGCGGGCCCGGCGGTCAGGGTGGCCCCAATCCAGAAGGGATGCTCGCTCATGCGATGGAGTTCGATGCAGACAAGGACGGCAAGCTCAGCAAGGAAGAACTCAGAAAGTTCATCGAAGACTTTCACAGGCAACAACCGGGCGGACCCGGTGGTCAAGGTGGCCCCGGTGAAGGTCGTCCGGGTGAAGGTCGTCCGGGCGCTGGCGGTCCCGGTGGAAACGCCCCGCGCAATGGTCCCGGCGGCGCGGGCGGTCGACCCAATGAAGGTGGCGAACGACCCGAACGGCCGCGACGGCCTGAATGAGAATTGAGATGTCACGATTCCCGTGACAGCCTGTTGATCAACATGGGGCACGCGTTCAGCGTGCCCCATGTTTTTTGACGGGCCAGAGCACGTTGAAAACGTACTCCACGTCCTTCTTCCACGAGCTGTCAGGACGGGATCAAACCGCTCGCATTCCGAATGATTCACGATGTCGTAGCTGAGTTCGCAAGAACTCAGGTCGTGGTCCGAAGCGTCGCTGAATTCTTGCGAATTCAGCTACGAACAACGAGGCAGTCGAGCCGCGAGCGTGAGGAAGCGGTCCAGTCGTCATCGACCGCTCCCTGACGGTCACGGCTCGTTGGGAGAGGAATAATCCAGGCTACGGGCCTTCGATGGGGACGTCGCAAAACGTCAGCGCGGCGAGGCCGTTTTGGCCGTACAGCAGGTTGTCCGGGCTCCATGACGCGCTGTCGAGATAGGTCACTTTCGTGGCCTTCGACGGAGCCTTCAGCTTCAGCGTGATGCGGCTGCCGTTCGCGGAACCCGAAGCGACCTGTCCGACTTCACCATCAAGGCGGAACTGACTCGTCAATGCGTCGGACCACTCGATTGGGAAATCGAACTCCAGCGCGAGTTCGTCGCGCTGTGCGGTCGTGAAGAGCGCTCGTGTCAGGTTCGGCGGCGTGAGGGGACCGTCGACGACGCGGTGATAGAGCTGGTAGTCGATCATCGGGCCCAGCAACCGCGCGAACTCGGCGTAACCCGCCGCCGGGAAGTGGCAGCCCCCCGGTGGTTTGATGCCGAGTGTCGACATCACGCTGAGGTTCGAGAACAGCGAGGGCAGGGTGCGCTGCACTTCACGCAGGCGGTTGTCCGATCCGTTGATCCCCATCGAGCACGCCTTCGGCCAAATCTGAAACGCGTAATATCGCCGGATGTTGGGGAAGTCTTCCTTCCAGCTTGCGGCGAGGTCGACGAAGAACTGGCGATAGGTCTCATGGCCATAGCCGCCGGTCGGGCCATCGGCTCCCTGATCGTTCTCGCCCTGGTGCCAGATGACGGCGCGGACGCCGTGAGTCAGCCCGGCTTGTTGGACGCGCCACAGCAGCCGGCCGTAGATCGTCGAAGCGTCGGTCGGGTCATCGGGGTTCCGTTGATGCTGGTCGATGCGCGTGCCACCGACCGCTCCGTTGATGATGCAGATCGGGAGCTTGTGCTGCTCGACCAGACGCCGCCCGAGTTCCATGCCCCAATAGCCAATCTCCGACTTGCCGCCGGGACTGCGGGCTTCCGCATTGGCCCACAGCTTCTGCCGAGAACCGTTGGGATCGCCCGCCGTCGCTCCGAACGTGCGGACCCACTCGTTCGGCACAAGCGGATTCTCTTTGCCGAAGTCGGTCGCGACCGCGTTCGACTGGCCGTTGATGAGGAACACGTCGCCGCAAACGATGTTCTTCGCGGTGTGCAAGACGGTCTCTTTGTCGCCGGTCTTCGTGCCGAATTCGGTGCGATACTTCACCAGCTCCGCCTTCAGCGTCACCGACAAGGAATACGTCTTATCGGCAGTCGGCTTGCTGATCTGAGTGGCGAAGAGTTTGTCATCCGCGAAGACGCGCACGAAGACGGAGTCCGCGGCTTCGGTGAGCGTGCCGGCATGGACCAGCGTCCCGAGTCGCTTGCCGTCACGACCCAGTCCCTCGCGGGCGATGAACTGGTTGTCCTCGGGCTGTTCGTTGGCGGTGAGGGGTCGCGGAACCCACTCGTCCTTTGTCGGCGAAGGTTCCTTCACGGCGATCGTGACCGACTGGACGATCTTCGCGCCGCCGTTGTCGATCGCGACGGAGACTCGCATCGCTCCGCTCCCCTGAGCCCGTTTGAGAATCAGCTTGCTCGGCATGACTTGCTTGATGACCGCGATGTCGTCGACGGTCCAGGCGAAGTTCAACTGTCCCGCCCCTTTGGCCTGCATCGCGGCGAGATTCTTGATTTGCGGAATGATCTCGACGGTCTGCCGTCCGTCCCAATTGGCCGGAGCGGAAAGCGTGAAGACCGGCTCGGGAATGTCTTCCCTGATCGTGATCGCGATGTCTTTGGTTTTCACTTCGTTGGCGTAGATGGCCTTGAATTGCAGGGACATTGCCTCGATGTCGCCGATGACCCGACCGGGATGAAACGTGTATGAGAGCCGATCAGACGCCACAACGGGTCCACGCCCCTCATGCTGGAGAATCCAGTAATACTTCTGAGCCCCGCCCGCTTTGGCCGTGACGGTGGCGCTCTGCCCCTCGGCCACGATGAGTTGAGTTTGTGAAACCGTGAACTCGTTGCCTGGTTGCACCAGCGGTCCCACCAGGGTTTGTTGCGGCTTTTGATTCTCGTATTGCAGCCTGATCCAATCGGCAGACCGCGCGACCGAAGAGATGCGCACTTCGTCGATGTCGCCGACAAAGTCGTAGTTGTGATACCAGCAGCCGAGCCACAGCCGCGCCGGGCTCTTGATGTCGAGCAGCGGCTTCGCGGCCCCGTCGAGCCGCCCATTGATGTAGATGCGTCCGTCCTCACGGTTGTAAGTGTGCGCGACGTGGATCCACTCGCCGGTCGGCAACCGGCTGTCGCTCTTCACGTCGGAGAAGTCGCTGTCGATCTTGATGTGCGGCGGACTGCGGAACTGCATCCGCACCTTGCTGCCGCGACCGCCCCCTTCGTTCCCCCAGCCGATGATCGTCGCGTTCGGCTGCTCGATGCGGAACCACGCTTCGGTGCTGTGCGAACCCGCGCCGGACGGATAATTCGGAATCTTGTCACCGCAGAAGATTCCCTTCCCACCGGGAAACTTCCGGGCTGAACCAATCATGCCCGCCGTCGGCGTCGTGCCAGTGTCGGTGCTCGGCAGTGTTCCGACCTCGTCCCGCACCG
>JANMLE010001521.1:0-16650 GCA_031372385.1 Planctomycetota bacterium
GACCGCTGACCGCGCCCCTTTCGCGGGCGACCGACGTTGCCGTTCGCGTGGCGATCCAGACTGTAGTTGTCCTTGAAGACCGGCCGCTTGGCCGCCTTGGAAACCGCCTTCCCCTCCAGCAACTCCCGCAGCCGCTGCAACCCGGCTTCCAGTTGCCGAATCCGCTCCGCCAGATGCCGGTTCTCTTCCGTCAGCCGCCGAATCCGCTCCTGCTCGTCGTCCCGAGTGTCCATCCCAAAAACCTACACGAACCTCCCACAATCACGAAGACCAGTCTCAACGAAAATAGACAGCTACGTTCTGACTTGTCCTACTGGGCAATCTCCTTGAGCCCTTCCGTTGTCTTGCCAGCGGCCAGCCCAACCCCGTTCAAATCCAGCAGCCACAGCGACCGCTCATCTCCGGCGAGAACTTGTTTGCCGCCACCCACCAGTTCAAGGCACTGCGTGGCCCGAAAGGGATAGTCACCATAGCCGGGCAGCGAGAACTTTTGTTGCTCGCGTTTATCGAGCGACAACCGCGCAAAGGAGAACGCAGACCAGAGAGATTTCTTGAGCAGCAAATGCGGCGGCACCGCTTGGAAGACGCCGTGATCGGGTGAGTAAATCAACTCGGCCTTGTCGTGACGCAAATCGACGAGGATGGACTCAAAGAACGTCGAGAGCAGGATTTGATCTCCGCGCAATGGACTCCCCCAGGCACAGTTGGAACCGCTGAGTTTTGGATCCCAACCGCCCGGCTGGACTGGAAGCAGGTCGAGCAGGAGCGACAGTTTTCCGTCAGACGGCTTGATCTGCCACAAGCCGTCGCCCATCAGCATCACGACCCGTTTGCGTTGTGGATCGCGAACCATGTACGGCACTCGAAACGGCGGCCGATCATCGAAAGGGGACAGCTTCTGCTTCCGGCGGCTTGATGCCACAATTTCGCAGCGATCGGACGCCACGTCGTAACTGATCAGATAGCCATCCCCAACGCCGGCATACAGCGTCCCGTCCAGGCAGGCGACGGAACTCACCTTGGCGGAGGGCAGCCCCTGCTCGGTCCCGATTCGGCGCGGCAACCCTTGGCCCAGTGGGAACAGGACGATTCCCGACTGATCGGTCGCCGCATAGAGCGTGTCTCCGTCGAGAGACACCGAAGGAACGAAGTGATTCATCTCGAAGGCCGTCAGACTCTTGGCGCGGAGATCGAGATCGACTCGGCCCAACAGTTCGGTCTTGCCGCCGGTGAGTGAGATTTTGACCAGCCGCAAGAAACTTCGCTCGCCCTCGAACTCGAAGCCAATTCCATACGCGAGTTCACCGACAACGTGGGGCGCGATCAAGGAACTCAGTTCGCGGAACTGTGACACATCGAAGATCTTCCTGGCCGTGGACCAGGGGAGTTCCGCCGACCCCGTTGCCAGTTCGGGATGCTTCTGCAGGAGATCCTGTTGTACGGTATTCAAGAGGCTTCTGATGCGGCTCTTGTCGTGATCCACATCGTTGAATTGCGGGGAATCGACCAGTACCGACATCCGTTGAACCAGCGGGAACGCCGTGATGGCGTCCACCTTCCAAGGGATTTGTTGTACGACCTTGTATCTCAGTTCATTCCGACTCATCAGGAAGTCGCACAGGGCCACCAACTCCCTGGAGATGATCTTGCTCGGAATGGCATGGGGAGTCTTGCCGGGGATCTTGCCGATGGCGTCGAGCCACGCCTCACAGACCTCGAACCGCGTCCGTCCGGGATCCCACGGCTCGGGTGTGGTGATGATTTCTTGCGCCAGCTTGCGATACTCAGTCGCGAATCGGGTGTGGCCAACTTCGTCCGAAGACTTGCCCAGAAACACGTCGCCGCGCAGTTCCCCGAAAAGGCCATACAGTCTGACGACAGGTCGAGAATGCTGTTGCATCTCGACAAACAGCGGCGCCATTTTTCTCGCGTACACCGGCCGGTCCATGAACCATGTCCGTTCTCCCGTCACGATGGCCTCCAAGAGCGAATTGAATTGACTGCCGCCATTCGTCGTGTTGAACTGCGGCTGCCAGTTTTTCGTCACGGAGATCCAACGGCTGGACAGCGGATACATGGTGTCGGCGTAGTCTGCCGTGTCGGCGGAAAACGCTTCGATGTTCGCACACTCCCTCTGGAAAACGGACATGTAACGATCCAGCATTCGCGGGTCCGCTTCGGCCTTGGCCGCCCAGGTCTCGATGTAATCGCAACTGCGACGGCGACAGAGGCTGAAGAATGCATTGATCTGTTCCTGGTCAGGCGGCGCTGCAGCCACTCGAAATCCGTTGAGCCGACGGCACAGGTACACAAGCGGGTAATTGAATTCTGGGTGGTGCGCGGAGGGCCGCGTGAGTTGCGAGTTGATCTCGACTCCTCGGGTGGCTTTCGCCAGCAACGTGTCGAAGACGGCGGATTCGATCTTGGTCCCGCTCCAATCCCCTCCATCGACGATGTTGATTTGACTGGGGCTGAACAGGTATGTCGCCTGGCGGATGAGGTACAGCGAAAGCCGTTCAGGGAATTCCTCGTTCGCCGGATCGAGCGCATGCGCCGCGTCGGCGGCGCGCACGGCTTCAGCAAACTGCCGGTGGGAATAATGGTGGGCCGCCTCACCGTCGAACCGGCGGGCTTCCAAGCGGGAGTCTGCCGTCGCGACGATGGGGGCGGCGTGCAACGCTTCGATCAACTTCTTGAGCAGCGTCTCCGACAGCAGCGCCGCGTTCGCTTCGGGAACCGTCACCGTAACGTTTGCTGCTTGCTCCTTCCCCGCCGACTTCAACAAGGCGGTGGCCTTGATCCCGCGACCGTCCGCGGCGCGGGAAACTTCCAAGTCCACGGTCGTGAGTGAGGCGAGCAGCTCCTTGGGAGGAGCCGCAACGGGCAATGATCGCTCGTCGTTGACGTGGGCGAGCCATCTCCGTTCCAGCACCGCCAAGTCCGGCGAACGGCACAGGCCGCGTTCGATGAGCAGGCCCACCGTCTCGCACAAGCTGTCCTGATTCCGTGGCAAATCCGCATTCCGAACCGTCATGATTCCGACGGTCTGAAACCCCGGAGTGAGCCCGACGCGTTTGCGATGCGCTGTGCGAACGGCGACCACGACTTCATCCGCCGCCCGCTCCAGTTCAGTCGCCGCCGCCGTCAAGGCGGCGTCCCAATAACGGACGCCGGTTTGGGAATCAAAGATCACAACTCCGGGCACGCCGTCTTTCCCTGGTGAGCTTTCGACCACGGCAATCAGATCGACCGACAGCAGTTTCCCCACCGCAATCGCCTGACTGGCATCAACGACACCCGACATGGACAGCTTCTGTTCCTCAAGGACTCGCCGGACGTGCGCGCGATCCAGCAGTTCGAGATCCGGTTCACCGCTGAGCCTGACCTGTGCCAGATCGACAACATTCGCGATCTGCACACCTCCGTCACCGCTCATCAGCGCCACGCGCGTGGCCGCACTCGCGGTGTTCAACCCGAGCAGAAACAGCGAGGCAGTCAGGGAACACACGATCAATCGACAAATCAAAACTTTCACGGCATCTCCCTCGTTGGCACGTTTGATGTTTACTGTGGCAATCCGTCGCGTGGCGTCACCAGGCACAATCGCTGACTGGTGTCGCGGGTGTTCCCACGTTTGAGCAAACGTGGCTGCGGTTTCAAATCCGCTTGTGAGCTGTGTTTCATCGTGGTGGAGGTGCGAACATGTTGGGGGGGAACTTTGGTTCGGGATCGAATGGGTTCGTGACCATCAGCATGAAGACCGGAAGAGTCCCCGCACCCGATTTGAATCCGTGCTTGAGTCCCGCCAATTGTTTATTGGGCCGGAGACGCTCGGCCAGGATCAACTTAATCTCCGGAAAGCGGGCATAGATCCGCTCCTCCCACTCCGCGGCCCGTTTCGCGTCGCCGCGTTCGCTGGCCCGGCTCATGAGCCACATCAGGCCCGTGTAGACTTGATCGTTGTCGTCGAGTTTGGCCATCCGTTCGTAATAGGACTCGGCGTTGTCCGGTGTCTTGACGCCCGGCAATCCCGCGAGAAATCCCGCCAGCCACAGTGCCTCGGCATTGTTCGGCTGTTTGTCGAGCAGCGCGTGCAACAGCTCGACCGCCTGCTGTGATTGGCCGGCTGACATGGCCTGCCGGGCTTGAGCGATCGGCGAGACGGCAGGGACACCTGCCACGGGGGCGGTCGCGCCGGTTTTGCGATCCGCAGCCAAACGTGCGGCGTCCTCCGTCGTGAGAAAGACTGCGTCATTGTCACGCAGGAGCCAACATCCGCGCGGAGTGACGAGGATCGGAAAGACAGACTGCGATTCGTTTCCGCAACCGATGAAGATTGGCTGAGCCGCCATCGAATCGACCGTTGGTTTGACGGATGCGGTGGTTCGCCCCAGGACGACTCCACGCCAAGTCGGCCCGCATTGCCGAAGCTCCTCGGGCTTCCATCGCAAGGTTTCTGCATCTCGCAAATTGGTGATGACGATTTCGTCGGTCGTCGGCTCGTATCGAAGCTCGACCTGATCGACCGAGGACGGTGTCTTGGGAAGGGGAAACGCGGGACGACAGTCGGGCGTTCCCAATCCGCGCCAGAGCGGGGTCGATGCCGCGAAGCCCTCGGAAAGTCCCCACCATTCGTCGCCCACCCGCCATGCGTGAACGAGTCGCCTTGGAAAACTGGTCGGTATCCCGCTGCGGTACATCAGCCGGGTCGAAAGGTCGCGTGACGACACGATGAAATGAACGCTGTTCGCTCCGGTGTGTCCCGCCGCCAGGATTCGTCCATCGCCGGTCGGCATCAGCGAGTAGACCGCCACGGCGGGCAGGCCCTGCTCCGGGCCAATGTGCCGCCATGTCTGCTGCTTCAGATCGAACACCAACAGTCCGTGGAATTGCGTCCCCACAAACAGTCGACCGCCGTCCACGCAGGCACATTGCAGAATCGGATTGTGGTGGTCGGGCAACTCGAACGACGGCAGTTCTTGCAGCGTACTCCAGCGTTTCAAACTCTTCCCCGACGTCGCATCCATTTGCGCCCGGGATTCGCCCAACGGACGACCAGTCTTGTCGCACGGAATCCATGCCACACGCTGCCGGCCTTTCGAATTGTGACCACCACCGATGAGTTGCGGTGTCTCGACCTCGCGCAGTTTGTCCAACAGGACGTACAGCCCGTCATCAGTTGCCACCAGTGGAACCATCCGATCGGTGTAGACACTGTTGAATCGAAAGTGCTCCTGACCGGGCAGGACAAACGACGGGGGCCAAGGCGGGATAATCTTCACATCCGCGATGACCAGCTCGGGCGGTTGCGGCAACGACACCCCATAGTACTGTTGCTTCGGCGCTCGCTGGGCCAGTTGCAACCACTCCGCGTGTGACTCCTTCAACCGGGGCGATGCGGAGGCTTGGACAAGGAATTCCAACTGCTGCATGATCGGGTGCCGTGAGTCCCTGGGGATCATTCTTGTCCGCAGTTGTTCAAAAAGTTCCGCCGCCCGTTCGCCCCGTTTCTCTTCCACGGCGAGCTTCATGGCCGTCAGCCGTGTCATCTGCAGGATTTCCTTCACCTGCTGACGGTGCATCTCCTCCATGGGATTCGGCGGCCACGAGTCAATCGTGACGACTTGCCAGTCCAGCCCCCGAATTTGTTCGTCGATCCATCGGTCACGGGTTCCGATGGCGACATGGCGCTGGGCCAGATTCCGATAGACGATCACAAGCAGGGGTTCGATGGCCGCGTTGACGCAATGATTCGGATCGCCCTCGCACAGCGTTTCGACCATGCGCTGCAAGCCCTGCGAAAGATCATCGGAGAGTTCCGCTGCCTGCGCGTGCATTGGAACTGTCATCAATGACACACTCCTCCCGTTGGATGTCAGCAATCCGCCGCTGAAGAGGAGCGCCATTTGTCGCGTCCCGCGCGTCGCATCCCGGCCAAAGCGGTCGTGATAGTCGATGTACTCCTTCATCAGCGTCAGTGAATTGTCCAACGGGTATTCGCCAGGTGTGACGGACTCGGCCATGAGCCCGGATGAGAGCACGGACAGTCGCGCGTACGCCGCCTGTTCACAGGTCGGGTCGATCTTGAGTGCCGCGTCCAAGTGTGCCAGTTGCTCGCGGCGCAATTCGCGGGAGGCCTCCGAACGCACCCCGATCGGGATGTCAATCCGGCCCGCCGCGCGGATTTCATCGAAGGCTTGTTTGCGGCGAATGCGCATCAAGTCCTCGTCATCCCGCGACGCGGGCGGAAGCGGAAGAGTCAGTTGTATGCACAGCTCGGTCCAGGTGGTGCGAACCAGTTGGTCGAATTCGGAGACGGCTCCCTCCGACTCAACCCAGGCTTCGGCCGGTTTGTCGCGCGGGGTGCGCCGGATCCCGACAGAGATGACCGTTTGCTCAAACACCTTGCCGATCGAATCGACCTCTTTGACGCGCAGCTCGATCTGCACATCGGATTCGGGTGCGAAGAGACGCTGGCCGGGCAGGCGGCTCAATCGCATCAGTTGCAGCAGCGACTCTTCCTTCGTCGTCGCCGCCTCGATGTGTTCCATGACCTGCACGTCGGGAACGCCCATCAGCCGTGTGGCCATTGCGTCGCGAAGCTTCCGAGCCAGCGGCTGCATGCGCTGTTGACCCAACGGAGACTGCGCATCGACCAGCCGGACGCGCTGTCGTCCACTGAGGGGCTTGATCGAGGCGGGGGCCGCCTGCTGGAGAACCGCGATCATCTTCTCGACGCCCGCTTCCGTGACGGGCCACGGAACGGCGACTGATCCGAGGCTGGCTCCCGTGGAGAGGGCGATGACCTGCAACCGAACGGCGCGATCGGGGTGGGCGCGGTCCAGTTTCAAACGGACCAGCGCGTCGTAGCTGTCGAGCGGCGCGGCAGCGGCCGGGTTCTCGGCCCGTTCTTTCAAGATCGCGTCCAGCTTCGTCCGGTCCACGAGTTGGGCGAGGCCCCGTTGTTCGATCTCGGCCGACAAACGCGCGGTCAGCAATTCGGCGACAGCCCGCGTCTCATTGGATTCACCGTCGGCCACGACGGGTTGTGGAAACAGCAGCGTCGGCGGATCGGCCGGCAGCGGCTGGGCCTTCGCGTCCGCGGCGGTCACTCGAAACATGACCTCTCCCGGCGGCGTCGGTTTCGGCGGTGCTGGCTGAGTCTGGTTCTCGGGCGGTGCCGCGCGCACCGGCGGTGAAATCTCCCCGGGACGAGCAGGGGCAACGGGAGGCGGAGAGGCCGGCCGTGTGAGATTGCCATTCTCCGCATCATTGGCCCCGGTCGTTTGTGCGACGTCGTCCAGACGTGCCAGGACCGCGGCATCGAGTCGATGGAGACCTCGATTCGTTCCAATGAACAGCTTGTCGCCGAACGAGCACAGGCTGAAGAATTCGAGGTCGAGTTCGTTGAGGATGCAGGTCAGCTTGCCATTGCGCCCGTCGGGGTCAGAGCCGGGCCGGGCGACATACAGGCCGTTGCCCGTCGCGAAGACGAGCCGGTCCCGCCAATGCACGAAGTCGTAGACGTAGTTCAGTTCGAAGCCGGTGTGGGTGAAGACCGGCTGGTTGTTCGAGTTGGTCACTGTCACGCGGTGCATTGCGTCGCGGACCGGTGTCCGACTGTACGTCCAACGTTGGCCACCGGCCTCATAAAACCGGTTGTCCCACGTTTGCGAGACGACTCGATTGGCCGACTTGTCGAAGCGCGTCTGATGGTACGAGTGATAGTCGAGCTTGGCGTCGGTCTTCTTCAGCGTGTCGGCCTTCGGGTCCAGTTCGTAAAGGAAATACGACGAGTAGCCCGTCTGCGCGACAACCCCCGGCAGGCCGAGCACGAACCGAGAGCCGTCACTGGCGACGGTGCGCACCATCAGCGTCGGCAGTGGCGAATCGCCGGGACGAAGTTGGCGCACGATCTCACCCTTGGGACTGACGAGGGCCAGGCCGCTGTCGATGGAAGCGACCGCTAGTTGGTCACTCGATGCGGCCAGATCCGTGATTCGTCCGGACAGCCCCTTCACGCGCGTGGCCTCGGTTGCAGTCGGCTCGACGCGATGGATCTCACCCAACCGGTCCTGCAGATGGTAGTCGCAGCGCAACGCCCAGACGTGGTCGAACGCCGACACGATTTTCTTGACGCGCGTTTCACCTTCGACGTGATCGAGCTTGATCTCCACCAACCGATCCGGCGTCAGGAACCCCACCTTCGACTGGACCTGTTGGAAATGGTTCCGCCACCGTGCCAGCCGCATCCGGTCGAAATCAGCCGCCCCGCCGTAGTTGTACCGTTCGAGCAGATTCGTCAGCAGTTGCAGCCCCTCGGCACGCTCCGACTCAGTCTTCAACGCGGGGAGCAGCCGCGACAGGGCATTGGCCACGTGACCATGCTGGTAGTTCTGAATCTCGACCTGCCGCTTGATGTAGCGTCGCAGCAGATCACGTGACGCATCGTCGGGCGACTCGGCATCGCTCGACTGCACGAAGTCGTAGATCCATATCGAGTAGTCGTTCTTGGGCAATGCGGGACCGTCTTCCTTCGAGATGGCAGGAATGAGATCAATGGCCTCGTTCAGTTCCGCCTGCCATCGGGGATCGCGCGGCTCGCTGTAGCGCAAGACGAACAGGCGCAGGTAACGTCCCATGCCCCGCGACATCGGCGACTCTTCATGCACCAGTTCATCGGCCAGTCCCCGCAGTTGATCCGCCAGTTCACGAAGTTTCGCAGCATCTGCTTTGGCATTGAGGTGCTGGAGGTAGAAGTTCGTCAGTCCCGCCAGCAATCGAAACCGCGTGTCGACCTTCGTGCCACCCTCGCGCTGCGCGATCCGAAACTGTTCGATCTTCGACGGCATGTCGGCCGCCATCTCGATCAGCCGGATGCGGGCATACTCGGCCTCGTGCGGATACCAGCCCTCCGCCACTCCCCCGCGGGCCATGCGCTCGATGATCGGCCGCACGCGATCCGGGACCGAGTAACGATAGTCCTCGTGGCCGATGAGGTTGGTGTACGCGATGCCGCGCGAGTTCTCATCGAACTTCAGGGCCAGCGCCGTCTCGATGTAATCGCAGCTCAGTTCGAGCAGCGCCTTCTGACGCGGTGAGGGCCTTTCGATGCGTTGATGTGGTGTCTCAGACCTGGCCATCTCGAACAGCAGCGGCACGGCACAGACCAGTAGTTGCGTGTCATCGCCTTTCAGCAGGAGCGCGTTCTCAACCGCTCGCATGGCCCGTTCAATGACCGCCGGTGCTCCAGACTGTGAGCTCCCCCTGTATGAGCCGGCCGAAAAGAAGTTGCCGTCCTCCTTCGTGGGCGAAGGCAACAACTTGAAGGCACGCTGCTTCAGCGATTGGAACTCGGTGGCCAGTCCTTCAGAGTTTGCTTTGCGCGCGATGGTCTCGGGAAGTCGAGTGATCGTCTGTTGTGCAGCCTCGGCGATCTGATCGGCCGCGAGATTCGCATCGGCTTTGGGGAGCAGAAACTTCACGTCGAAAGCGTCGAACAGGCCGGTGGGCGAGACGACCCGGATGCGGTATTCCAATTCAACGTCTTTCTTGTTGAGTTCCTGTTTCGCGGTCGGCTGGACGTCGCCCACGATCAGCACGTCCGAGACCGGAGCGGTGAGTTGGGCCATCACCGACGGAACCAATCCCGCGCGGGCCAGTTCAAACTCGCGCAGCAATTGCGTCGGATGGAACCGTTCGGCGAGGTCGATCCGCGCGACCTTCGACAGCCGTTCCCGCAGCGCGGCATGCAGCAGTTGATCGAGGTCGGTGTACTTTGAAAACGGATCGTCCACGAGGAACGAGCCGATCGCCACCGAAACGCGGCTTTGATCGCGAGACCGCTCCGTCATCGCACGAAACGCGCGGAGGGCGATCTGCTTGGCCAGCCGGTCTTCCGACGACTTGGGCAGGTCGAATTCAACGATCACAGTCGTCGATGGGAACTGGTTGACCCGGCATCGCACGCGGTCGGCCTCAATGCCAACCATCAACAGGAAATCAACCTGGGCGAACTGCCCGAGCTTGATGGCGTTCGCGTCCGTCAGACCCGCCCCGAGCCGTTGTTCGCGCAACACGACCTCCAACTGCGCCCGTTCCAACAGCTCACCGTGCCAACCTCCGAACGCTTCCGCCTCCAGCAGCGCCTGCAACGCAACTGCCTCGGAACGACGGACGTCATCCGCAGAAACAAGCATCGCCAACCGGAGCCCGCGCGCCACGTCCCCTTCACGCCGTGCCGCACGCCACGACGCGGTGGGCTTCCAGGCGATGGCGGCATCTGGTTTCTGCAAGCCACCTTTCTCGCCAGGCGGCTGCTGGGCAAAGGCAACGCTCGACCACAGGCCGCTCACTAACAGGATCATTGGGATTTGCGAGGCGGCGTTCATGCAAACTCCTTCGGGAAACGGCGGTCACTTGGCGATGGCGAGGTGACATCCCGCACTGTTTGTTCAATCGAGTTGTAGCGATTCGTCGGCCGACCGTGTTCGGTCACGTCTGCATCTGAAAAATCGGTACGCCCGGCTCAGTTCACCGAAATCAACTCCAGCCTGCCAATGCTCTGGTTTCGATACGCAGGCAACGTTTGAGCACCGAACGCTTGAGGCGGTCGCGCCGCTCCGCCATCGTTTCCCCCACGGCTGTCCCTGCGTTCACTCGAAGTGTGGTTTGCATTGGGCCTGCCGTCGTAGCCACACTGCCGCGCCGAGCGCCACGATGATCAACAGCATTCGCAACATGTTCGCGACCCTTCATCGGCCCCCGGGGGCTCAGTCTTCTCGGCGATCCTCAGTAGTTCCTGCGCGTGACCACCTCGACGGACGGCAACAACTTCCCGAGACGTTCGATCCCCTGTTGAGTCACTCCGGTCTGATGGAGTTCCACACTTTTCAGCTTCTTCAACCCGTTGAGTTTGAGCAGTCCCGCGTCAGTGACGGCCGTCTCATTCAGCTTCAAGTTTTCCAACTCAGTCAGCGCGGCGACGGATTCGAGCCCGGCATCACCGATCTGCGTCTGCGACAGGTACAGCGTCTTCAGCCGGGTCAGCCCCTTCAAGGACTGCAACCCCGCGTCGGTGACCCCGGTCTGTTCCAGAAGCAGCCACTCCAGCTTGTCGAGCTTTCGCAGGTGCGCGAGCCCGGCATCCCCGACAGCGGTCCCATCCAGGCACAGCCACGTCAACTCCGACAACCCAGCGAGATGCACGAGCCCGGCATCAGTGACCTTCGTTCGCAAGTCCAGCGTCTTGAGTTTCTTCATCCCCGCAATGACCGGCATCCCCTTGTCGGTGATCCGTGCATGGCCGAGTTGCAGGTCTTCCAAGTCAGTCATGTCCCTGAAATTGGCCAGACCTTCGTCCGTGATGGCTGCGTTGTGGAAGCGGAGGACTTTCAACTGAGTCAGGCCGCGCAGGTGAGCGGCACCGACGTCGGTGAGCGGGAGGAAATCGAGCCACAGTTCCTTCAACTTCGTGAGACGCGCCAAGTGAGCCAACCCGGCATCCGTGACCTTCGTATCATGCAAATCGACGAGTTCCAGTTTGGTCAGCCGGGCAAGGTGAGCCAGCCCGGCATCACCAATCTTCAGTCCACTCAGCCGGAGAACACGCAACTCAGTCCACCCGGCAATGTGAGCCAATCCCGCGTCTGTGATGAACGGACCGGCGGCTCCCGACGGTAGCGTGATCGTTGTGACGGACGTGATCCCGTTCTCGTTTCTCAACTGTTCCAGATCTTCGTTGGTGGCGTCGCTTATCAACGTGATCTCGGTCCCGACTCGTCGGATGCGCGGGTTTGATTCCTCGGCGGCAACATCCGCAGAACTCAGACACGTCATCGCGGCACCCACCAGGAGAAAAGCAGAAAGGCCGATGCGAGCGATCATGAGTTTGCTCCGGAAGCTTGCAGGACACACAACGGGGGCGAGGGCTCAAGCACATCCGTATCGACACAAATGTTGGGCCGCGTGTGATTCAAGGCCAGGTGCGAATACGACCTGCAGTCAGGCGGTGTTCCGCACGGAACCCATTCGCTGTCGAACTTTCTTTCAGGACGAAGAGGCGACAGCGAATTGAGGGAGACAGCGAATGTCAGAATCGGAGACGCACACCAAGGGACAACCATCGAACAGGGACTCGATCGTCGAGTTGTGCAGGGACCATACGGCTCAAGCACGACCGACGAACCCGCGAATCGAGCCGTCTCTCCCACGACGCGGAAGAGACGGGCTCGCTGGCGAACATTGTCTGTCGTATTACTTCTTCTTCCCCTTGCCGAGCTTCTGGTCAGGCAGCTTCGGCAGCAATCGTTCGGCGATCGTGGCCGCCGCTTGTTGCAGGGCGTCCTTGCCGGCAATCAACTCGGTGGATTCGGTGACTCGTTCGGTCTGACGGTCGATGGCGAGGATCGCTCCCGTCTTGCGGTCGATGGCCCGCACCTCGACACGGCCCCGCACAGCGACCAAGCCGCCACGACGGGCCGAGAATTCGGACATCCCTTCACCCGTGATCAGGATGTCGGCGTCGCCTTCGTTCCCAGCCACGGGGTCGATCGTCGTCCAGCCGAGTTCCTTGCACCACAACGTCAGTTCGGTTTCGGCCGCCGGGTCGATGCGTGGCGCGCCGACATGCCGCTCGGCGATCTTGACCATCACCTTCAGAGTCGGCTTACCATCGAGCGACTTCTTCAACTTGGCGAGCCGGTCTTCGCGCGGCTCGACGGCGGGGACGATTGTCGCACCCCGCTCGCGCACGACGGTCGCCACCTGCTCGGACAACTTCGTGACGAGATCGCCCAGATTGTCGCTGACCTTTCCCTTTGACGTGGCCCCCAACACGCGGGACGTCTCTGTGCTGATGACCTTCGCCACGAGATACCGGTCCGTGCCGGTGTCGATCACCGAGCCGGTGATGAGCAGTTTGGCTCCCGTCAACCGGCCTGCCTTGATCGCATCGTCGGCCCCGACGAGACCGGACAGGTTGAGTTCGTGTTCCTTGAGGATCTTCTCCAGCTCGTCACGCTCGACGAGCATCAATTCGGGGGCGGCTGACAACTCGGCCGACAGCAGATCGGTCACCTTGTCGGAGACGCGGTCCGTCTTCTCGGCACCACCGACGATGGCGGTGACCTTGGCCCCTTCGGTGCGGTCTTGGAACCGGATGATCGCCGCGGAGATCGGCGCGGACGGCTTCTTGGCGTCGTCGGCGGCTGTGACCGATCGTCCGGTCAACAGCAATGCGAGCGCGACGATCACAGGGAAGGGGCCGATGGGAATAATGCGACTGATGGGATTCATGAAACTCATGCGACCAACGGTTTCAACAAATCCCATGCGTCCCATGATTCTCATCATTCCCATTCGTCTGGTCAGCCGTCCTGCGATTGCCGCCGCCACGTCACTCACGCGGTGATCAGCCCGCAGTTCTTCCCACCACTTCGTTCTAATTCTCATTCTGTTTTCCTTCCACCACGGGTTTGTCGGTCGATAGTTCTTCGAGCACCTTCAACAACAGATATCTCGCGGTCGGCGTGGCCTCCCACGATTCGGCGAGTCCCAATCCCAGCCAGATCAACCGGCCGCCGCTGCGATGGCGGACATGCAGCCACGACCAGCCCTTGGCGTCGTCACGAAACTCGACGCGCGGTTGTTCGCCGCGCACGGACAAGTGGAGTGATGAGCCGACCAGCCGGCCCGGCTTCGGCCACGCGGTCGCATCCAGTCGTTTGTCGAGTTCGCGGATGATGTCGTTCCGTTTGAGAGAGACCGAGCGGAGCGAGTCGTCGGCCGACGAGATCAGTCCGTCGATCGGCACGCTCGCGCCGGGTGAGGCCATCACCAGCACGCGGCGTCCCGATGATGCCGCCTCGATCGCCGCGCTCCAGACCGCGTCGAGACGTGCCGGATCGATTCCTTCGCCGTACAGAATCAAGCCCTTCGTCAGCGCGGCACACTGCGGATCGTCGGCCACTCGGCATGGGATGCGGTGTCGCTCGAACACGTCCGCCGTCCTTTGAGCCGGATCAAACAGCACGATGTCCAGCGACTTGAGCCACTCGCCCCGCAACGCGGTCGCGTCGGGTGAACAGATCGACAGCGCGATACTCGCCTCGACCGGCTCAAACTTCGGCGCGCCAGGTTGGGGATGCACGGCCAGCCGCAGCATGGCGGGAACGATCAGCCCCGGCTTCACCTCGGGGATGTCCACGTCCCACGAGACCTGAACCGCGCGAGCTGCATCCAGCGTGACAGCCTTTTCACCCCGCGCGACGACTCCACCCGACACGACCAGCGACCACGACAACGATGCCTCACCCGGTTGTTTCGACGAGACTTCGCACGTCATCGCAGCCGGCTTCCCGGCGAACAGATTCGTCCACGAGTCAACCCGCCGCACACTGACCGTCGGCTCGGCCGCCGGCATCGGGCTGACAAGACTTGCCCAAGAAAGGATGACAACAATCAATCGGTGGACTCGCATGACGACGCTCATTGTTCGATGCACGGCTTGAATTGGATGGTTGTTCACGAAACAGATCTGTCGGCTAACAGCCGTTCAGCCGACAGCCGTCAGCCGTTATTCGTTGATCATTACATCACACGTTCGGCTGCTCAACGCGGTCACGTCGACGGAGCGACGCGACTACAGTATTCCCGCGTGTGGCATCCAGACTTGTTGCACCACCTGAATCGAACGGCCATCGGCCGTCTGCTCGGCGACGACGCGCGTCTCGCCGGACGAGACCTCCACATCGACCGAGCCGCTGATCTCGGGATGCTCCGGCCAGTTCAGCCAATGGCTGGCGACGACCCGGCCGTCCGGTCGGGACTGCACCCAGATCGTGCCGCCCGAATGTGACTTGGTCGAGACGAAATCGACCGACTCGCCCAGTGGACAGACGACTCGTCCGGTCCAGAGGACCGACCACGTGCCCGACTGCGTGTCGCGCACCCGCACTGTCAGCAGGACGTACGCCCGATCGTGTTCGACAATCGTCGCGGCTCCCTCGTCCACGCCGAGCAGCAGTTCGCCATCCAGATCGCAGAGCCAGTTCAGTTGCGGACCAAACAGGTCGGCCGTGCGGCTCCACAACTCGGACAGCCCGGCCTGCGAGGCATCGACCGAATTGACGGTTGAGTTGACGCGCGTGTCGATGCCTGTGTTGACGCCCGCCGTCGGCATGGCCGATCGGGGCGACAACGGGATGGCCAGCGACACCGCCAGCAGAATCACAGCCGCCGCACACGCCGCCAGCACGGACAGCGCCCCTCGCGCGGAAGCGGCCACCGACCGGGGACGGGGGGCCGCGGCCAATATCGCCGTCAGCAGACCGGACTCGCGCGATGCATCGGCATCACACGCATCAGCCCACGTCCGCAGCAGGCCATCCAGTTTCGCGTCGGCCGCATCGTGCTGTTCGTTCATTCGATCAACCCCTTCAATTCGTCGCGCAGCAACCGCCGCGCTTCGTGGACTCGCCAATACATCGTGCCAACCGGACAGCCCTCGATCTCGGCTGCCTCACCCGCCGAAAGTCCCTGCATCATCGTCAACACCACCGCCGACCGCAGCGGCAGCGACAATTTCTCCAGCGCCCGCTGAACGCGGTCGCGCTGCTCGCTTCGGATCAGTTCAACTTCTGGAGCCACCGAATCACCATTGGATTCCCGCGCCGCGCGGTTCGTCTCACTTCGTCGATTCCTCGTCCGCCGCGCCGCTTGCCGCGCTGTGTTCACCGCGATCCGGTGCAGCCACGTTCCAAACGCCGCCTCACCGCGAAAGCCGTCCAGGTTGCGGAGCACACTGACAAACACCTCCTGCGTCAATTCATCCGCCTCGTCGCGATCCAGCACGAGCTGAAACATCAGGTTCCTGACCCGAGCCAGATGCCGTGCGACGAGCACTTCCACTGCGGAGGCGTCGCCCCGCCGGTGAGCCTCAATCAACTCGGCATCTGTCCGATTCAAGGGGCTGACTTTCGCTGAAACATCACGACGGAGCCGAAAGTTGGATGCACGGCCCGCGAATTCCTTGGGTCAATCCGACTCGAACTGCACCTTTTTTCACCCCGTCGGATTAACTGCGACTCCACGTTGCCGCGCCTCCGGATGCGACGCGGGATCATCGGACGGACCTACCGTAACGCGATCAACGTTCCGACTGGGCCGGAAGTGACGCGGTCCATGTGTTGGCGGTGAGTGGCCGCGGGTTGTTCAGGCCGCCGCCGGTGACTCAACCCGCGCGAACGGAGACGGTGCCCCCTTCTTCCACAGCAGAGTCGGCCAGGCGGGATTCGGAGCTGATGTTGGAGCGTCCGCCTTGCCACCCGCTTCCACGGCCGCCGGTTCGTCGGAGTGACCGATCGCGGAGATGTTCAACGCGGCAAAGACTATCAACACGGCGAAGACGATCAACGTGCGAGACGTGTGGTGCATGTTGGCAGACTCTCTGGGGAAGAAATCGGGGCGATGTGCCCGTCGGGGCGATTGTCACCACCCGCAACCGGTCGAGCAATCGACTTTGCACCTGTCCAAAAACAACGCCGTATGTTGAACAGCCCGTCCCGTGGGGGGAGCGACCGGGCAAACGGAGTTAACGGGGAACCGCCCCCGGAACCAAAAACGGAGGGGTTGTTGGAAGGGTATTTTTTT
>JANMLE010001539.1:0-1973 GCA_031372385.1 Planctomycetota bacterium
GATGATCACGTCCCCCTTGCGGATCTTGTTCTGTTCCAGACCGCGGAGCATGTCCTCTTCGGAATCGAAGACGCGCGCGGGACCGGTGAAGACCAGCCCCTCTTTGCCGGTGATCTTCGCCACCGCGCCGTCCGGGCAGAAGTTCCCCCGCATGATGCGGATGTGACCGCTCGCCTTGATCGGCTCTTCCACGGGTTGAATGATCCGCTGTCCCTCGGCCAGACCCGGCAGATCGGCCAAGTTTTCGGCGAGCGTCTTTCCGGTCACCGTCAGGCAACTGCCGTCGAGATAGCCCTTCTGCAACAGATACTGCATGACGGCGGGCGTGCCGCCGATGTGATGCAGGTCTTCCATCACGTACTTCCCCGACGGCTTCAGGTCGGCGATGTACGGGACGCGGTCGCTGACGGTTTGGAAATCATCGATCGTCAGCGGGACATCGACCGCCCGCGCCATCGCGATCAGATGCAGGACGGCGTTCGTCGAACCACCCGTCGCCATGATCAGGACCATCGCATTTTCAAACGCGGCGCGGGTCATGATGTCGCGCGGCTTGATGTCCCGTTCCAGCAGGGTGCGGATGAACTTGCCCGCGGCCAGGCATTCCCCCAGCTTGGCCGGATCTTCGGCGGGAATGGACGAACTGTACGGCAGTGACATCCCCATCGCTTCGATCGCCGAAGCCATCGTGTTGGCGGTGTACATCCCGCCGCACGCCCCCGCACCGGGGCAGCTCTTTTCGACGATCGCCTGACGCTCTTCGTCGGAGATCTTTCCCGCGAGGTATTCCCCGTAGCACTGAAAGGCCGAGACGATGTCGAGCTTGGGATGCAGCGGCAGGCAGCCGGCGCGGATCGTGCCGCCGTAGACCATCAGCGCGGGCCGGTTCAGCCGGCCCATCGCGATCAGGCAGCCGGGCATGTTCTTGTCGCAGCCGGGAATCGAGATGTTCGCGTCGTACCACTGGGCCGCCATGACCGTTTCGATGCTGTCGGCGATCAGGTCGCGCGACTGCAGCGAGTACGACATGCCGTCGGTCCCCATCGAAATCCCGTCGCTGACTCCGATGGTGTTGAACCGCATCCCGACCATCCCCGCCTCGCGCACCCCCTCGCGGACCCGTTCGGCCAGCTTGTTCAGGTGCATGTTGCAGGTGTTGCCGTCGTACCAGACGCTGGCAATCCCGACCTGCGGCTTGTCCATGTCTTCGCGCGTCATGCCGGTTCCGTACAGCATGGCCTGCGAAGCACCCTGGGAACGGGGCTGGGTGATGCGTGAGCTGAACTTGTTCATGGGCGCGGACATGGTTTCCACCCGTTGACAAAGAGTTGGACGAAGGGGAAGACGACGCGAAGTTCGGGGTGCGGCCGTGTTGGCAGGAAGACACGGTCACCAGCAGCGTGGACGCGGAACCAGCTTCGGCGGGGTCAGGACACGAGGTCCGACGGATGCGGAACCCGGTCGACTTTGGGCAGCACTTTCGGCTGGTAAATCGTGGTGTACGCGGCGGCCTTGCGATGGGCATCCACCGCGGTCTGATCCGCCCAGTGTTCGTTCAGAAGGAACACATTGGAGTTGGCCTGCGAATGATAGACCTCAAACCGCAGGCAACCGGGTTCGGCGCGCGACAGGCGTCCCTGTTCGGAAAGCAGTGACTGGATCTCCTCCACGTCGTTGGGATCTTTGACGGTCAACACGACGTTCAGATAGATCATTGCAACACCTGACTTCCGGGGCTGGAAAAATGCTCGGGAAGGGTAGCATCCAAGACAGCGATTGGCCAGCAATGGGATGACGGCAGGTAGTGGGTCAGTTTGAGTGGCACGCCCTGAGTCCTCGAAGGGCGTGGATCGAGGCACCGCGTAATTCCCACGCCCTTCGAGGACTCAGGGCGTGCCACACGAGTTCCGTTTTCAAACTGACCCGCTACGGGACGAGCCAAAGAAAGCCCAGAGGCGCCTCAAGCAAGCTCG
>JANMLE010001550.1:0-1193 GCA_031372385.1 Planctomycetota bacterium
TCGACCTGTCGCAACTGGATCAGATCTATCGCATCGTGGCCTTTCTGGTGCTGGGGATCCTGTTGTTGGTCGGTTCGTTCATCTATCTCAAGTATCGGGATTCCTTCGCACAGAAGGTTTCGCCGGAGGACGCCGCATGAAGAAGACCGTTGTTGCAATCGCGTGCCTGTTGATGACAGCCGCAAGTCTGGTTCGCGCCGAGGAACCGTCGCTGCGATTCCAGAAGGAAGTGTCGGCGGCGGGCAAGGCCGAGGAATCTCTCGTGGCAGTGACTCTCGACGCCGAAGTCTATGCTGCCACTCAGCCGGGTCTGGCCGACCTGCGGTTGCAGGATGCGCAGGGGACCGCGCTCCCCTTTATCCTGCGGAAGTCCCAGGAGTTGCGGGCGCACACTGTCCGCCGCAAGGCTTGGTCCGGTCCGAAGCCCACGCTGAAGCCGCTCGACAACGGTGGCCTCGAAATCACGCTCGTGCTCGACGAGAACGATCCGGTCCCCAACGGACTGAGTCTGATCACGCCGCTGCGAAACTTCGAGCAGCGCGTCCGCATCCTCACGTCCGCCGATGGGCAGACTTGGGAACCGGCCGGCGGTGAGACCGTCATCTTCGACTATTCGCGCTACATGGACGTGCGGAACGACAGCGTCCCCTTCCCCGCGTCGCCGCGCAAACAGTTGCGGATCGTGATCGACGACGTCACGTTGGAACAGCAATCGGAACTGCTCGAACTGACCCGCCGGCTGCGCGCCAACGAAGAGACCGAGCGCACCGAAAAGGTGATCATCGACCGCCGCCCGTTCCGCATCGAACGGATCGAATTCTGGCAGGAGTCGTCTCAGGAAAGGGTCAAGGGGGATTACAAGCAGTCGTATCCCGTCGCCGGTTTCAAGGTCAGCGAAGATCCGAAGACCCGGCAAACCCTCATCACAGTCGACACGCACCGCGAACCGCTGACATCGCTGCAGTTGGAAACCTCGTCCCGCAACTTCAGCCGGAACTGTGTCGTTGAAGTCCAAGAGCAATCCGGCGCGCAAAGCACCTGGCGTCAAATCAGCACCGCCACGCTGTCACGGATGGACTTCAAGAATCTAAAGCGTGAGCAACTGACCATCACGTTTCCAGAAGCCCGTCACGCCCAGTACCGTCTGGTGATCGACAACCGCGACAGCCCGCCGCTGACGGTGGACGGCGTGA
>JANMLE010001560.1:0-3652 GCA_031372385.1 Planctomycetota bacterium
GGCAACCCGCGCGTCGCCTACCGCGAAACGCCGACGAAGGAAGTCCCGTTCAACTACAAGCACAAAAAGCAGACCGGTGGTTCCGGACAGTTCGGCCATATCGTCGGCAAGCTGGTGCCGCTGCCCACGGACAGCGCCATCCCCTACGAGTTCGTCAACGATGTCACCGGTGGACGCGTTCCCAAGGAATACATCAAGCCGATCGACGAGGGATTCCAGCGGGCGCTGGTCAAGGGGCCGCTGTGCGAATGCGAAGTGGTGAACGTGCAGATGGTCTTGGAGGACGGCAGCTACCACGACGTCGACTCGTCGGAAATGGCGTTCAACATCTGCGCGTTCGACTGCATGCGTGAGACGCTCAAGAAGGCCGGCATCGGCCTGCTGGAGCCGATCATGAAGCTGGAAGTGGAAGTTCCCGACGAGTACCAGGGGAACGTCACCGGACACCTCTCCAGCAAGCGCGGCGTGGTGAACTCGACCGAAACCAACATGAACATGGCGGTGATCATCGCCGAAGTGCCGCTGGCCAGCATGTTCGACTACGCGAACGAGCTGCGGTCGATGACACAGGGCAAGGGCACCTTCAGCATGGAATTCGCCCGGTACTCGATGCTGCCCCGCGGCCTGCAGGATGAAGTCGTTGAAAAGCGGCTCAAGGAAAAGGCCGACCGGGCCGCGATGGCCAAGTAATTTCAGTAGTTCCAAAGTTCACACCGTAGCTGAACTCGCAAGAGTTCAGGGGGTCGCGAAAATCGGCTGAATTCTTGCGAATTCAGCTACGGTAAACAGCGAACTTGGAACTACTGAATTTGATTTTACAGGCCGGCCGTTCGGGGCCGTTCTGCAAGACTGTCCAACACAAGGAAGCCCGGCTTGTCACCAAGCCGGGCTTCGCTGTTTTGAGTCCCGGCGATCTGGCAGAATCGCACCGGGACGGAATGTTTTTCCCCGGCAGAGTCCGCGTCATGAATCTGGCCGAACAAATCGAGATCTGTTGCCTGATGGAAGCGACCGCGCGCAAGCCCGGTAACGTTCATCCGGCGGCCTCGTTCGCCGACTTGGACTATGACGATTTTGTCCACGCGGCGAAGGCCATCGCCGAGCCGCTCGCCGCGGTTGAGCGCGATGGCTTGGGCCGGGCGGTTTGGAATGCCATTGCGGTGACGCGGCGCGACGCCGGTTCCAACGTGAATCTCGGCATCGCGCTGTTGATCGCTCCCTTGGCGGCCGTCCCCGCCGGTACCCCGTTGAAGTCCGGCGTTTGCGACGTGCTGGCACTCACGACAATCGAAGACGCCGAGCAGGTGTACGCCGCGATTCGGCTCGCCAAGCCCGGCGGACTGGGACGCGCCCAGTCGCAGGATGTCCACGACCGGCCGAGCATCACCCTGCGTGACGCGATGGCCTTGGCGGCCGAACGCGATCGGATCGCCGAACAGTACTCGACCGACTTCACCTTTGTGCTGGGGCTGGCGCGTCAATGGCTCGTCGACGCTTGGCGCTGGTGTCACGAACTCGGCGCCATCATCCCGCATATGGGCGAGTTGCTGGATCTGCCCGGAATCGTTCCGTGGGAGGCCGCGATCATCCGGCTGCAACTGAAGCTGCTGGTCGATGCTCCGGATTCGCTCGTCGCCCGCAAGTGTGGTTCGTCGACCGCCGCCGAGTTGCAGGACCGCGCGGCCGACGTGCATCGCTCCGATTGGCCCAGTCGCAAACAGAGTTGGCCGGCGCTGCACCGCTTCGACGACTGGCTGCGTGCCGACGGACACCGGCGCAATCCGGGAACAACGGCCGATTTGATCGCGGCGACCTTATTCGCCACTGTGAGAGACGGTCTGATCAAACCGCCCTCACGCGATGACATCCTGCGGCACGCGGCACGCATTCGACAGACTCCCCCTGGAAGGAACCCCTCATGACGACCGAGCAATACCGCGTCCGAGTCACCAAGGACCACTTGGTCTTCAGTGCCGCTCACTTCATCACGTTCAACGGCAACATCTGCGAACGCCTGCACGGACACAACTGGCGCGTCGCGGTCGAAGTCGCCGGGCCGCTCGATGAAAACAGCTACGTCTTTGACTTCATCGCGCTGCGTGATGCGACCCAGAAACTGGTGAGTGACCTCGACCATCGGATGCTGCTGCCGACCGCGCATCCCGTCATCCGCGTCACCGCCGATGACCGCGAGGTGACCGCCCTCTTCGAAGAGCGCCGCTGGGTCTTTCCCCGCGGGGATTGCGTCCTGTTGCCGGTCGCCAACACGACCGCCGAACTGATCGCCCACTGGATGGGAGTTCAGTTGCGCGACGTTTTGCGCCAACATCCCGGCGGCCAACGGCTCACGTCATTGCAAGTTGAGATCGAAGAGAACTTCGGTCAATGGGCGATGTGCGAATTGCCGTTCACAGAATCGTGACTGGCAGCGCGGCGGAAGCGAATCCGAGCAGTGGTCCTGGTCGTCAGCAGTTCACTCCGCCGGAAAGAACGGGAACAGTTGCTTCAACTCGGCGGCCGTCGGTTTCCGGCCGTACTCGCACAGTTCAAACGCTTCGGCGTATTTGACGGCCTTTCCCTTTTCGTCGCCGTATAGCCGAAGCAGGTCGCCGCGAAAACGGTCCGCATCGTTCGACTGCCGAGTCTGCCAGCGCTGCTTCAGCCACGCCTTCCGACCGGCGACATCGTTGGCCGGCGGGACCGAGCGCACGAACTCTTCGCTCCCATTGGCTCCCCCTTCGTAGACCTGTGATCCGAGTTCGTGCAGCGCTTCCACCTTGGCGTCGAACACGTCGTCCACCGCCACGACCATGTCCGGCTTGAACGGGTATGGCTTCAGGAATCCGTCGCTGGAGTACATGAACACCGGGTTCTTTGTGAGGGGCGGAGTGTCGGGGCAAAAGAACGGGACCGTGACCATAAAGGCCGCGTCCTGCACCAGGACGCCGACGTAACGATGGTCCGGGTGATAGTCCCACGGGCGGTGCGAAATCACGATGTCCGCCTTCCATTCGCGGATGACCTTCGTGATCAGGCGGCGGTTTTCGAGCGTCGGCTCCAGTTCGCCATCGTGAATGTCCAGCACCAGCGACGTCACACCGAGCTTCTTCGCGACGGCAGCCGATTCCGCGGCACGGCGTTGGGCGAGCGGTCCACCCGCCATCTGCCAGTGCCCAATGTCGCCGTTCGTGACCGAACAGAGTTTCACATGATGACCGAGCTTCGCCCACTTGGCCGCCGTGCCGCCCGCCTTGAACTCCGCATCATCGGGATGAGCTCCGAAGACGACGATCCGCAGCTTGCCGTCCTCCGGTGGCGCGCCGTCCTTGGCCGACACCGCCACGCCGCGAAACAGCAGGCTGAAAACCGTCAGCCACAGAACAACAATTCTCCGACGTTGGACAGACATCACGGCATTGTCGAACATGGCAGGTTCCTCAAGAAGAAGTGACGGCGAGGTTCACAGCGACGAGGATATTAACCGATACGGTGGTCTACTGTAGTCCCGCCGCTCCGCCGGCGGGACGTCCGGTCGGCGGAGCGACCGGCCGAACGTCGCGTCACCCCCAGGCCGGCAGGACACCGCGCGGTGCCCGTTCTCTGGGGCGTGCGGGCAGGGCGCGCGCTGGCCGGCAAGGACCCCGGGCTGATC
>JANMLE010001594.1:0-3283 GCA_031372385.1 Planctomycetota bacterium
GGCTCCATGAACGTCCGCGGTCGGCTGTATGTTTCCGGCCCCATCTCTTCATCGGGGAACGGATCATGCAAGTCGTACGACCGCGCCTCAACACGCGGATCCCTGGAGCGGCAGGAGAGAAACCGGGTCTCCTGACAACCCAGACCGCTTCCCACCACCACCAGAATCAATGTCAGCCACCCGCGTTCCATCGCGCCGGTCATCGCACCCCTCCCTGCATGCCGATCCCATCGGCAGTTTCCGCCGGTGCGGATTCTAGCCGGGCCACTGGGAATGGCATAGGCGGGAATTGCGGTGGGTTGAGGGACGAGTGGCGAAGGACAAGGGACGAAGTGGCACTCCGACAAACTTGTTGACGGTCTGTTCGGCGCGGGTCTCCCGACCCCGCCGAAACGGCTGACCGAAGGTCTCCACTTCTATTTTCCACGCGGATGGCGGAGACCCGACAAGCGACAAAAGAAATCATCCCCTGTTCCCTTTGCCCTCAGTCGATCCACTTCTATGATCCCGCCTGTCCCTCGTCCCTTTGCCCCCCAGCCCGGAAACGATCGCATCATGGGATTCTTCGACAAGCTCAAGCAGGGTCTGCAGCGGACCAAGCAGTTGCTGCAAACCGACCTCCGCGACCTGTTCAAGGCGGGGGACATTCTCGACGACGACAAGCTCGAACAATTTGAAGCCCGCCTGATCCGGACCGACATCGGTGTCGCCGCCGCGGAACAGATCGTCGGTGAATTGCGGAAGCTACACTTCGGCCGGACCGTGGTCCTGAAGGAGATCTGGGGCACGATCAAGGACACGCTCCGCACCATCCTGCGCGGCACGGACGGCACGATGTGGGACCCACAACGACCACTGTCACCGCTGCGAATGTCCGTTCAGAAACCGACCGTAATCCTTGTGACCGGCGTCAACGGCACCGGCAAGACGACGTCGATTGCGAAACTCTCCAAGCTTCTGCGGTCGCAGGGTCTGACCGTGATGCTCGCCGCGGGCGACACCTTCCGCGCGGCGGCCGTCGAACAGTTGACGCTCTGGAGCCAGCGGCTCGGCTGCCCGATCGTCACCCGTCCCAGCGGCACCGATCCGGCCAGCGTGGCGTTCGCCGGCTGTGAAGAAGCCCTGAAGGAGGGGGTCGATGTGCTGCTGATCGACACGGCCGGCCGGCTGCACAATCAGTCGAACCTGATGAAGGAACTGGAAAAGATCCGGCGCGTGATCGACAAGAAGATCCCCGGTGCCCCGCACGAATGCCTGCTCGTCATCGATGCCACCACGGGCCAGAACGGCCTGAACCAAGCCGAGCACTTTTCGAAAGCCGCCCACTGCACCGGCATCGTGCTGGCCAAGCTGGACGGCACCGCCAAGGGTGGCGTCACGGTTGCCATCCGTCAGCGCATGGGGATCCCGGTGAAATACGTCGGCGTCGGCGAACAGATCGACGACCTGGAACTGTTCGACCCAGACAGTTTTGTCGACGCGCTGTTCGACGAGGCGTGATGGACGACAGATGGGATCAATGGGACCAATGGGACCAATGCGAAGCATGGGACGAGAGTCTCGTGAGACACTCATCAGTCCCATGCTTCTCATGCCTCCCATCAGTGGCGTCCATAACGCCCTATCTGCCGTTGCGATCTCACGCCGGGCTCATTCGTGCCCGATGTCGGTCTTGGGCTCGGGCAGATAGCGCGACAGGATCAGGTTGATCAGGACCAGCGTCGTGGCAATCGCCGCCGCAACGTACGCCGTTTTCGCGGCGGACGTAGCACCGGGGATCATGGGCAGCAACGCCAGTTGCTGCGTCACCGCCGCAAACGGAGTCCCAAACATGCGGCCGCCGATGTTTGCGGCAAAGCTTTCGCCGGTCCCGCGCAGATGGACCGGGTAAGCGTGCGGCAGATAGTTTCCCCAGAAACTGAACTGGGCCACGGTGAAGAATCCCGCCAGAAAGATGGCCACTCCCAGCAGAGACAAATGCAGACCGTGGAAGCCCGGCACGAAGCTGATGTCGGCGCTGAAGTAAGTCCTCTCCTGACCTTGCGCGAATGCGATAAAGATCAGTGGCATCAGGATCAGGCCCGGAGCCAGGAACACGCGCAGCAGAGCCCGCCGGCTGGCGAAATAGATCACGATGGCGGCGAGTGTGAAGCGCCCGAACAGGCCGCCGAGTTCTTGGGCCTTCGTGTAGTTGGCCACCGCTTCCTGGGTAATCAGTCCTTCAATCTTCTTGGCGTCCGGCTTGGCCTTTCCCTCGGTCTTCTCATCGATCTCCGCCCGAATCGCATCGATCCCCGGCACGATCTGCGGCATCTGTTGCACGGCACCAAAGGCGACCCCATAGCTGCAGGCAAACATGGCGGTTGTCACCAGCGTCGTCCGGCAGAGTTCGGGTGAGAACAGTTCGGCGATGCTCGGCCGGCGCAGTGTTCCCGCCGCCTTCTTGGCCGCCCACTTAGGCGATTCCGGCAGGAACGGACGAATCACAATCAGGGGGATCGCGGGAATCAGTCCCGACATCAGCGTGTAACGCCACGGGGCGTGGGGATCACTGATCTGCCCGCCGAACAAGTTCAGGAAGTCAGGCAGAACAATGGCCGGCAGAGATTTGTTTTTCGCCCAGATCACGATCAAGCCGGCGGCCACCGCGACCAACAAACCACCCACGGAAGAAAACGCCTGGGTGTATCCGAGAACCTTCTCGCGCTGTTGGGGATTGTCGAACAGTTCGGCCAGCCAAGCGACCGCCGCCACGAACTCGACGCACACGCCGATGAAGGTCGTCGTGCGGAAGAACAGCAGCATGTAGAGGTTCGTCGAGTAGCCGGCGGCGAATGCCGAGAAGGCATACAGCAGGATGCTCCAGGTCAACACGCGCCGGCGTCCCAGCCGGTCGGTCAGATAGCCACCGAGCAGCCCGAAGATCCCGCCACAAATCGCGGGGACATAGAACATCAGACCGAACCACGTCGCAAACTCCTGGGTTCCGCGCTGCAGCTTTCCCAACTCCGCCAAGGCGGGTCCGACAATCAGCGGCAACATCAGCAGCTCGTAGATGTCGAACGCGAAGCCGATGGACGCGATGACGCAAATCAGCCATTGCGTGGAGGTGAGGCTCTTCGCTTCAGCGGGGGCGGGGGACGACATGCAGATCTCCGGGTGGGATTTGGAGGGCGGGCCGGTGGGGGGAGATTCGGTTCTTGGCGGACGGCAGTGTAAGTCCGGTGTGCGGGGGTCGCAACCGAGCCTCGAATACCAACCCGAAGCGTCAGCGAGGGAGTCC
>JANMLE010001625.1:0-1819 GCA_031372385.1 Planctomycetota bacterium
TGATCATTGCCGAGTTGGGCCGCGTCGCCAGCCATCTCGTCGGCATGGGGTGCCTATGGATTGGACCTCGGGACATTCAGCCCGTTTCTGTATGCCTTCCGCGAACGCGAAATCATCCTCGACCTGTTCGAAGAAGCATGCGGTGCCCGGCTGACCTACAGCTACATCACCGTCGGCGGCGCGACGCACGATCTGCCCGGTGAAATCACGATCCCGCCCGGACTGGCTCAACTGACCGGCCGCAACCCGAACCTGCGCCTGCAATGGGCGGACGCCGTCCGGATGTTCCTGGACTGGATGACCCCGCGCATCAAGGAATACCACACGCTGCTGACCCGCAACGCAATCTTCATCCGGCGGACGGCCAACCTGGGAGTTCTCACCAGGGAAATGGCGATCAGCTACGGCTGCACCGGCCCGGTCCTGCGCGGCAGCGGCGTCGACCACGACCTGCGGCGCGATGGCGAGCCGATCTACACCCGGATGTACGAGGGCTACAAGTACAAGTTCGCCGTCGCCCCCTTCAGTGATCCCGAGTTCGGTGGGATGCCGCGTGAAGCGGTGCTCGGCGACAACTGGTGCCGCTTCTTCGTCCGCATGATGGAAGTCGCCCAGTCGATCGAGATCGTCCGCCAGGCCCTGGACCGGTATCCCACAGCGAAGGGCGAATACCGCGTCCCGTTCAAGATGAACCAGAAGCTCCCCGCGGACGAAGTCTACCTGGAAACCGAATGCCCCCGCGGCCAGATGGGCTTCTACGTCGTCGGCGACGGCGACGCCGAACCCTTCCGCGCCCGCGCCAAAAGCTCCTGCTTCTGCAACCTCTCCATCACCGGCCCCCTCTGCCAGGGCGTCCTGATCGCCGACGTCCCCGCCATCGTCGGCTCGCTCGACATCGTGATGGGTGAGATCGACCGGTGATGTGCGTCCGATAAACACTTGTTTGCCAGCGGAGTCAACGGCTCATTGAAATCGAGGGTTAGCAATGGCAGACGCGGTTTCCCAGTGGTACTACTCTGTTGATGGAAGCCGCACTGGCCCAGTCACCTCGGACGAGTTAAGAGAACTGGTCGCCATCGGCAAGCTCGGTAGTGATGATCTCGTGTGGAAAGAGGGCACTGCTGAGTGGGTGTCGGCAGCCAAGGTCAAGGGGTTAATCCCGCGGTCGGTTCAGTCCGGCCCCCCGCCGCTGCCAGTCGGTGGACCACCTCCGCTGCCGCCCGATGGCCCAGCCGACGGCTCCCCGACCCCGGTGCCCGCGCTCATCGCCGGGTTGCACCGCCAGAGGTTCGGGATTGTAGCGGCGGCTGGTGCCGGAATGCTGGCAACGTTTCTGCCGTGGGCTCACGCACCGATCATTGGGTCCGTATCCGGCATTCCGGGGGACGGATGGATCACCTTGGCACTGTTCATACCAGCAATGGTTCTGGCGCTGCGAGGCGACACGACGCAGGTTCTCGCGGACAGCCACCGTCTGGGGGCCGTGATTCCGGCGGGCATCGCCGCGCTTATCGGGCTGAGCAAGCTTCCCAAGTTTCACTCGTACCAGAACTTCATTGGTCGCGACAACCAATCAATCCGTCTTGGCTTACAGCCCGGCATCGGTCTTTATCTGCTCATCATCGCCGGTATCGCGTTGGTCGTGGTCGCATGGATGTTAGCGCGGCCCTCAATAACCAAGAGCGTCTAATTCGCAGAAGGAGGGTTCAATGGCAACAGAAGACATCTACCGAGAGTCTCAACGCAGAACACACAAGTTGCTTGGTGTTTACCTTTCCCTCTTGGCTTGGAAGCAAGGCATCGATTGCGTCGTCCTCGA
>JANMLE010001629.1:0-1122 GCA_031372385.1 Planctomycetota bacterium
TTTTTCATGCCGCACAGTCTCGATTCAAGCATTGTTGGGCGACGTTATGCGGCATGAAAAAGACTCCCGACCCCTTCTCGGATAGCCGATGAGCCGTGGTGCCACATCAAGGCGGGCAAATGGGGTTGTCGCCACGCTCGCCAGAGCGTGGGCGCATTGAGAATTGAGATGAACTTCCCACGGTCTGGCGACCGTGGCTACCCGCGATTTGAACATTGACGCGGCTCCAGAGTCGAATCGCACAGTTGGTCCTGCAGAATGGGGGCGAGTGATGAAGAAACGACGCATCTCGTGGGAAACAATGCTGATTGTCCAACTGATCGCCGCCGCCGCGGTTGTGCAGTCGTATGCGCTCTGCTCGCCGGCGCAGCGGCAACAGTCGCTGAACAAACTCAGTGCCGGTGGAGGATCGCCGGTCGTCACGGTCCCGCGCGAAACGCCGCTGGTCATTGAACCGTTGTATGACGATCCCGAGATGGTCAGTGATGAAGAACTGGCGGCCGTGCTCGCGCGGATCCAGCCGAAATTCCGGAAGCGGGCGTTGACTCCGAACTATGTCGAGCACTCGCTGCGAACGTGGGGATGTCAGGCGACGTTTCTCGATCCCAAGATGATGTCGGGCGCGGCGATGAAGGATTTCCTCGTCGATCACGGCCAGTTCCTCGCGTCATGGGGCGACAAGACTCCGCCGCTGTTGCAGGACAGGCCGCATGGAGTCGCGATCCGCTGGGGACAGGAGGACGGCGCTTCGGTGCATCATGACCACTGGCTGGCGTGCCTAACCGAGGCCGGTGTGCCGCTGCGCGAACCGGTGTTCACGCCGAGTCAACGCGGCAGGGTGATCGACGATGTCCTGCAGGAGGCGCTGCGGGACTTCCGGGTCGATGAAATCGAAATCGAATGGTCCGCGCTGGCCTTCGGTTTGTGGATCGCCCCCCAGAAGAGCTGGATCACTGCCGTCCAGGGTCGCGAAGTGTCGTTCGACATGATCGCCGAACGGCTGATCTCCGGTCCCAAACACTTTGGAACTTGCCTGGGAACCCATCGCGTCTATTCGCTGATGGTGCTCGTGCGCTTGGACGATCAGCACGACATCCTTTCCGACGAGGCTCGCGAACGCGC
>JANMLE010001632.1:0-5599 GCA_031372385.1 Planctomycetota bacterium
GTTGCCTCCGCATCTGGCCATGAATCGCCTGCGGCTTAAAGTTGTGTAGATACCAATGGGCTTGTCCCGGCGGCTCGACGGCTTCTGCACTACTTGAATTGATTGTTGGGGGCCAAGAGTCGTGCAGAAGCTGTCGAGCCACCGAGGTCAACTCGGTGGCGGGTCAATTAAGAGTTGCCGGTCGCCTGATTACCGTCGGGCGGAGATGCGTTTGGTTTCGGGCAGCTTCAGGAACGATTCGTAGGAATGAATCGCCATGCCGAAGAACTTGGGCGAGCGGCGGAACGACGTTTCCGCCGCCTTCAGTTCCGCGGCGAATTCTTCCTGGCTGTTATCCCCGAACGTGATCTTCGGCAGCATGATGCTCGTCACCACAAATCCGGGCAGTTCCGAGCCCTTCGGTGTCACGATGTCGCGGTTCCGAAAGCCGCGCCATTCTGGATCGCGGCGCAACGCCGATTCGGCGAGGTCACGGGCGGCGGTGCTTTGGGACTTGGGTGAGACCGTTGTGATGGTCGCTCCGAAGTGCTCGGCCAAGGTGAGCAGGTGTTGCTGCGACTGTTTCAGATCGGCCTCCTTCGGTTCTTGGGGAAGCTCCAGGCCGACGTGAATGTTCTGTCCGTCGTCGAATGAGCGAATGCGGAACGTGTCCAGGCGGCTGAGGCTCGACAGTTCGCGGGCGGGACCGCGGACGGCGGTTTCAAACCGTTTGCGCGGCACCCCCACGACAAACCAGACGTCGGTCGGCGGTGCCAGAAACGTTTCGACTCCCATGTGAATCCGCGCCCCGCCGACTTGATCGGCGTACGCCATCAGATCTTTTCCATGCGCGATCATGCCGTCGGCCCCGTCGGCCGCATCGCGGTAGTTCATGATGCCGACCTGGTCCAGCAGGTCGATGCAGTGGTGGCTGGCCGGCTTCTTCTTGCCGGCGAACGTGACCTCACCGGCCGGCTTCCCGGTCTTCGGATCGACGTCCTGCCACCAGAAGGGGATGTCGATGCCGAACTTCAAACCGGGCTGCTCGCGCACGCGGCGCTGGCATTCGACGTTGAGTTCCAGAAACTCACGCAGGATCTGTTCGCGCCGCATCCGGTCGTGCCAGGCGAGGATCAGATAGGGTTCGTTGTCGAAGTGAATTCCGTCGAACCGCTGGTTCGGCCCCGATTGGCGGTTGAATTCGATGACCGCATCGACGACGGCCAGCGGGACGGAATGCTGCGACTTCAACGCGAACTCGGGATAGCCGTCGAGGGCATGCACCTGCACTCCCGCTTCGTGCGCCTCGGCCAGAAACCGCCGCAGCGCGACGGGGTCGTTCAACCGGCAGGAGACTCGAACGGTCGACTGAGCCGCAGCCTTGAGCCCGATCGGCCGGACCGGGACTTCGCGCGGTTCGTCCTTGTCGACCTTGTAGACGATCTGCATCCAGAGTTGTTCGATCCCGTGGGCCTTGCAGGCGCCGAACAGTTGTTTCCGGGCTTCGGCATCGTTCAGGATCTCAGTGGTTTCCCACAGCCACAGGGCGCGCGGGGCGTGCTTGGCCGAGGCGTTGTCCACGGCCACGGTACTTTGCGGAGTGATGATCGACACCGCCGCCTTGAAGCAGACGTCATCCAGATAGATCGTGTGCTGGCCGGGTGCGGAGAAGTCGATCGTCATGCCACCCAGGTTTTGCAGATCGAGCGTCTTCGCGGATGACAGCGGAATCAGCACCTCCTGCCAAGTGGTGGTGACTCCCTTCGGCAGGTACGTGCTGATTTCACCCACGGCCACCGAGTCTTCCTTTTCGATCCACGTCCGGTCGGCGAGCTTGACGGTGAATCGCTCGCCTCCGCGCTGCCCCCTGACCCAGAAGGACAGATAGCTGTATGAACGGGCGTCGAAGTACTGTTTTTGCGGGGCCTTGAAGTTGAAGAAGTGCATCCAGACTCCGCAGTATCCGGTGGTGCGGCGGTCCCCCTGAATGCACAGGCTGCGTCCCTGGCCGCGGGCCACGGTCGAACTGCGGCTGAAGACGGCGACACTGTCGCCCGCCTGATACTTCTCGTGAAAGCCCCCGAGCCGGTTCGGTGGATCACCCTCGAAGTCCTCCACCAGGACCATGCGCGGGGGCGGAGCGGCCGGCGCGGGACTCGGCATCACCAACAGCATCAGCATCAGCGAGCAACCAACCCACCGAAGATTCCAGCGAGGGGGTTGCCTCAGACCAACGAATCGAGCGATTGCAAATTGATAATTGCAAATTGCAAATTGCAAATTGAAAGAGACCGGATCGTTCTTCAGTTTGCACTTTGCAATTGTCAATTTGCACTTTGCAATCTCTTCACGACCTTGACTCAAAGAGTCAAATTCCGAACTCGAAGAAGTCCACATGGCCGGTTCCAATCGACTTGATGACAGGGCGGTCCGGGCCCGCCGCGTTAAGAACTCTCTTTGTGGGAACAACCCACCCGACAAGCACGCCGCTCGCGGCCCGGACCGAGTCGCGCTGACTGACTCGTTTAACCCTGAGCCAACGGTGAAGGGGAAGTGGGCGAACGCATCCATGTCCGCTGGCACAGTCGGCACACGCACCGGGGCGCTGGCACCCGACGCCTTCGCCGTTGGCTCAGGGTTAAACGAGTGCATCGTGTCACCCATCTCTGTGTGAGGCATCACCGGGGCCGCGTTGTGAGTTGCCGTTCGTGCAACATGGGTTGACGACACGGTGACTCGCGCAGCCGCGACCCGGTGATCCCGTCACACGACGACAACTATCGCCGAACCACCTTGATCGTCGGAGTGGTCAGCATGCCGGCGGGAAGTTCCCGCAGGATGGTCCCCGGTTCAAACCGCTGGGCCTCGTCGGCGGTCGCGGCCAGCAGTGCCACCATTTCGAACTTCATGCCGGGTGTCGTCGACGCGTTGCCGAAGACCGCCGCACAGGTGAAGAGCGAACCTTCGGCACGTTCACACTCGTCCTGGACATACCAGACCGATTCCTCGTCCATCGCGCGCACGACGACGATCGGAAAACCCTTCGGGACGTCCAGCCGGAATGATTCCACTCCGGAGACGGAACTGTCGGGCGCGATCGGCAGCGTGACGGTTTCCCCGGTCGGAGTCAGCGGCACCGCGGCCGGTTCCTTCGCGGGGATCGGCTGAGTTGCGACGACCGGCACGGGCGTGGTCGAAGCCACAGGATCAGCGGCCTTGGGTGCATCCGCCGCGGGACTCGAAGTGGCGACGGTTCCGGCGCTGGCCCGTGGACCGGGTGCGAAGCCGTAGCCGCACAGTCCGCCGGCTGTCCACGCGGCGACGGCCACCAGGCCGTGTGTCAAATAGCGATGAGGTTTCATGGTTCCGGGACTCCTGTTCTGAGACGACGAATCGGGGTGGATTCGACCAGCCAAATGTTGGAACTCAACAGGGCGCTGGTGGGCGATCCACAATGATCGCGGTCCCCTGTTGAGCAAACGCTTTTCTGACGTGACCGACAAAAGTCGCATGGACAGCGTTTCGTAGCACGGACGCCTCGTCCGTGCGCGAAGGTCATGGGCGATTTCAGGCGCACGGACGAGGCGTCCGTGCTACGGGGACTTTTGTCGGTCACGTCTTTTCCCGCTGAACTCTCTCCGGCCCTTCGTGGTGACCTTGAGTGAATTCCCGCCGGTTCCCCGGATTGGCTCCGGCAGTTTGGCAACGGTGCGGGTCGGCGAATCCGGCGAACGGCGCGCGGTTGTGCGGAGTCAGCGGGTTGATCGCAATGCCCGCCCGGCGGCTCGGCTCGCGTCGGGTCTGCGCCCGAAGAATCGGAGCGACTGCTGCCACCCACTCCGGCAGCAGTGAACGTTGCTGTCGCTGAATTCGCAAGAATTCAGATCACGGAGGCCGACGCCCAACATTCGTCTCATGTCGAAACCACTGAATTCTTGCGAATTCAGCTACGACCAATCGTTGACGGTGTTGGATGCCACCCGTTCCGACAGCAGTGACGGTTGTAGCAACGATTCCTTGAACGCCGACTGGCGGTGCGTTTTCACGGGTCAGGCATTTGCCGCTTTGACGTTCCCGAAACTCAACCTATGTTTCGAATACGCCACATGGCCGCGCCCCAGGCTGTCGGTCCGTGGATGCGATGGAGCGGACATCAACCTCAAGAAATGAATTGCCAGACTCACGTGAACAAGGATCAGAACAGACCGGAGGGAAGTCACGGTTCCACGTCGGCAAAGCCGGCGGGGTTCCAGGGCTTTCAGTACACCAGCGGAGCCTTTCAGGCACCCCGTTCGGTGACGGCTCCCGCTCCGATCAAGCCCGCGGCACCTCCCAAGCAGCCGCGCGGGCGGCTATTTGTCGTGAGTGTCGTGGTGGCGGTCCTCGCGTTTGGCGGACACAAGGCTTACGAGGCGCTGCTGCGATATTCGGCCTACGGGGTTGTCGCCGGTCGATCCATCGAGGTTCCGGCCACGGTCGACGGGCTGGTCAAGTTTGTGCATGTCGAAGAGGGGGAGACAGTCCGCCAGGGACAGTTGCTGCTGACGCTGCACTCGCCCGATCTGCTGCGGCGGGTCGAACGGTTGGATGATGAACTGCGGGTGGCTCAGGCGAAGCTGCAGGCCGCCATGTCGCGCCTGAAATGGGAACTCTCGGAACGCGAGCAGAAGGCCGAGGAATCGGTCGGCGAGTTCTACGAAAAGTGGGGCCAGGCCCGTCTGGAACAAGCCCGCCTGCTCGACCTGCAACAGAATTTGAAACGGACCGAGGAACTGTTTGCCCGCAAAGCCACGGCCGCGCAGGACGTGCAAAAGGCGCGACTCGACGAACAGGGCCAGCGGGAAAAACTCGAACAAGTCCAGTCAGCGCTCAAGGCTTGGAAGAAGCGCGCCGAAGCCGCCCGTGACGGCAACCTTTCGCGGCGCGACGAACTGCTGCCGATGCTCGCGGAGATCGAGTCACTCGAAAGCGAGCAGTGCCGGCTGCGGGCCGACCAGGATCGCCAAGAGATTCGTTCGCCGGTCAACGGCATCGTCGCGCGGCGTCATCGCTTTACCGGCGAAGGGGCGGCCTACCTGCAACCGTTGTTCACGATCGTCGAGGAGGATTCACTGCACGTCGAACTGTTCGTCCCTCAGGACAAGATTTCGAACTTTCAGATCGGCGACCGGATTGATGTCCAACTGGCCCCCTTCTGGGACCGGGTTCCCTGCCGGGTCGCGCGGTTTGGCGACGAACAACTGCCGCCCCCCGCGCAGATCGAGCGTTACTACCCCACGCGCAGCTTGCAGGTGCCGATCCACCTGGAACCTGATTCCGACTTCCTGAGGCACCGGCTGATTCAGGTCGGCGCGGTGGTCAAGCTTCCGCAAGCGATGCCGCGCTGGATGGTCGCGCCCGACAACTCCGTTGTACCCACCGTTGTTCCCGCGACCCCCATGACAACGGCTCCCCTGGCAACTTCGACTTCGACACCGACCGTGGCCGAATTACACGATCCCACGGCGGGCTTTCATTGACGCCGACACTCAAACGCTATCCGAGAAGGGGTCGGGAGTCTTTTTCATGCCGCACGATGTCGCCCACAATGGCTCAGATCGAGGCGTTGCGGCATGAAAAA
>JANMLE010001728.1:0-7690 GCA_031372385.1 Planctomycetota bacterium
CGCTGGTGCTGCTGGAGAACGCGTTCGTCCTGTCGTGGGGACTGCTCGCCGGAACGATCTCCGCGCTGCTGGCCGTCGCTCCCAACCTGACCAGCCGCAGCGGCGACGTGCCGCTCGGTTCGCTGTTCGCGCTGCTGGCAATCGTCTTTACCACGGGCATGCTGGCGGCGGCGTTTGCAGTCCGGTCCGCGGTCCGATTGCCCATCGTCGCAACGTTGCGAGGGGAATGAATCCATGAGTCGTTTCGTTTCTCTGGCTGTGTTGCTCGCGTTGATTGTGCTGCTGGGGAGCACGTTTTACCGCGTGATTTCACCGTTCCTGCTGCCGATGTTTCTGGCCGCCGTGCTGGCGGTCATCTGTCAGCCGCTGCAAAACTATTTTCTCAAAAAGACCGGGGGCCGGACGGCGTGGGCGGCGGCGCTGACGACCGGCACCGTCACCGGCATGGTGGTGGGACCGCTCGTGATTGCGACGTTCATCGCCGCCACCAATCTGTATGACGTCGCCGATCAACAAGTGGGCGGCGACTGGCGGCGCGGGCTCGATGTGATCTGGCGGCGCGGCGTCATGCCCGCGCTGGAACACGTCGCTCCATACATCCCCGGCGGGCTGACCGATGAGAAGCTGCTCGAATGGGAACAGGAGTTCTCGGAAAACGTTCGATCACTGGGAACCCAACTGGCGAGGACGACGTTCACGATCGCTTCGTCGACAGTCGGGATGTTCGTGTCGCTGGCCATTGCCGCGGGGGCGTTCTTAACGGCGCTGTATTACTTCCTGGCGGACGGTCCGGCGATCCTGGCGGCGGCCGAGGAACTGATCCCGCTGCCGGTGGACCATCAGCGGAAACTGGCCGAACGGTTTGCCTGCGTGGTCCGCGCGGTCGTCATGGCGACGTTTTCCGCGGCCTTCGCCCAGGGTCTGGCGACGGCGATTGCGCTGCAGGTCTGCGGGTTCGGCCACTTCATGATCTTCCTGGTCGTCGGTTCGATCGCCGCGCTGATTCCGCTGGCGGGATCGTGGATGGTGTGGGGTCCGTGTGCCGCGTGGCTGGCGCTGCGGGGAGACTGGTGGGCCGCGATCGGACTGACCGTCTGGGGCCTGGCGGTCGTCGGGACGCTCGACAACATGGTGAAGATGTACGTGCTACAGAGCGAAGCCGACCTGCATCCGCTGATCGCCTTCATCAGCGTCATCGGAGCGTTGCAGGTGATGGGCCTGTGGGGCATCTTCATCGGCCCGATCGTCGCCTCGTGCCTGTTCGCGCTGATCCAGATCTTCAACACGGAACTGAAAGAGCTGGCCAAAGAACGCGAAGCGGCGGCGAAACATCCACCACCGGAAGCGCCCGCGCCGACGATGGCTCTCGTCGTCGGTTCACAGGTCATCGCAACCACGCCGCCAAACCCGAGCGGCGAAGCACCGCGAACTGCGTCAACATCCAAATCGAATCGCAAGCGCCGGCGATAGTCTGTCGTGTCGAAGTGAGCCGGGCGGCGTGCGCCCACTGGCACTCATTTTACTAACCCGAAGCGTGAGTTTTGAAGTTGCGCCTTTGGGGCTGAAATCCCAAACGGCGCAACTTCAAAACGCGCCAGCGCGGGCGGACGCTCTGTGGTCTTGTTGATTTCAGTTCACCGTCGCCGGAAGCGTCCGCCCTCGCTTACGCTTCGGGTTACTTTCAGATCTCTCGGAACTTGATCCTGCACAGCCCCTAAAGGACCGATTGTTATGAGCCTGAAACCCCGGCGCGAAGTCATCGTGCCCCACCCGGACGTGCTGAATGGCACGTTCCAACAATCCCAGTTCGCCGCCGACCTCACGGCGGTGCGCACGGGGAAGGCGACGCCGGAATACGGCGACGCGAAAGCCTTCTACGAACGCACGTTCATCACCGAAGGCATGGGACGACTGCTCACGCAAGTGGCGCAACGGCTCAACGGCCAAGGGGGCGAGCCCGTCATTCAACTGCAAACCGCCTTCGGGGGTGGCAAGACGCACACCCTGCTGGCGGTGTACCACCTCGCCTCGCGCTTTCTGGCACCCGATCACGGAGCCTTGACCCGACTGCGCGACTGCATCCGCGTGGCACTGGCTTGGAACTCGATCGTCGAAGATGTCGCCGCGATGCGGCTGGTGCTGGATAACCTCCAAGCGGAACAAGCGAAGAAAGAACTGAAGGCTGCGGAAGACGTTTTTCCGCGTGTCGCTCGCGAATGCTACAAGTGGCTGCTCTGCCCGTCGCAAGACAACCCCACCGGCAAGCGGTCGAAGGACAACCCCGATAACAAGCCGACCATTGTCCCCTTCTCTCTCAACACCAGCGGGACGGCCTTGGTGCCTGAGATCGAGCGAGTGTGCATCGAACACTCGCTGGTCATCCCCACCTGGTCACCGATTCAACTGCGGGACGAGTTGAAGAAACTCCATTGGAAGCCCGGCACGCCCGCCAAGAAGGCCGCGAACTTCTGGGAAGACACGCTGCGATATCTTTACCTCCCGCGACTGAAAGACCGGGGCGTGCTGGCACAGGCCATCGTCAAGGGGGCCGCGACACGCGACTTCTTCGGGACCGCCTATGGCGCACACGAAGTGAAGTTCGACGGATTCAAGCTGGGCGATTCGAACGTCCAGCTTGATGACACGCTGCTGCTGATTGAGCCCGAAGCGGCCAAGGCGTATGAAGCGGCCAAGGCGTATGAAGCGGCGCATCAGCCCGTCGTTCCGCCAGCGTCAAGCCCACCCGGCCCGGTGCCGCCGGGGCCGACTCCCGGACCGCTCTTGCCGGGACCAACCCCGCCAAGCCCGATCCCGCCGGGACCAACTCCGCCACCAAAGGCGAAATCGTTCCACGGCTCTGCCGAGGTCGCACCCGCCGCCGCCAAGATGCGTCTCGTGCAAATCGCCGAGGAAATCATCGCCCTTCTCACCGCCGACCCAATCGCCGAAGTCAAAGTTCGCATCAAGATCCAAGCGGCCTTCCCTCACGGTGCCCAAGACCAGACGAAGCGGGCAGTCTCCGGGAACGCCAAGACACTGGGCTTCAGCACCGCCGAATGGGAGTGACGATTTCTGACTTCATCGAAATGCCTTGTCGCATTGATCGGCCGCCGCCGGTACCCCGCGAGAGAGCGTCCTTGATGGGAAGGGGGCGCCAAGAGCAGCAACGAAACAAGGTCGCTGTGTCCCTCGATCTCGACACCTTGAAAAAATCCGCGAAGACGAACTTCGTCTTCCGTGCGACCAATCTTGTTCGTAGCTGAATTCGCAAGAATTCAGCGGACAATCTCACCACGACCTGAGTTCTTGCGAACTCAGCTACGACGCCATGAATAATCCGGGCTGGCGCCTTGCCGCTCACGGGTGTTGTTCAACAGGAATGGTTGAGAGCCCGAAGCCCCTCGGCAATGCTCTTGTCGCGTGGGTCAGAGGAGGACCAGATCCCCCGATTGGCAACGGGGTCTGCGGCCTGCGTCCGTTCGCGGTTGAGGACGAGCGCCTCGTTCACATTCAGCGCCGCGACGCCATCGCGCGGGCAACAATGATCTGCCAAGCATGGGCGCTGCATGTGACCACGCACGAAAAAACGGGGTGGCGAGTTCGCCACCCCGTCGCTTCTTCATTTGTCATTCGTCATTTGGCATCACGCGACGACCGCTGTTGTCTCGAACGGCACGGCGTCAAGGCTTCTCAGGCTGCGGTTCGGGCACCGGCGCTGCGGGCACCGGCGCTGCGGGAAGCTTGGTGGACGTCTTGGCGACGGTCGACCAAGTGGGGAGTTTTTTCGGCTTGGCCGCTGGAGCCGCGGGCAACTTCACTTTTGCCTGCTTCGAGGCTGGAATCGGTGCGAATTGCACTGTGGCGGGTGCGGGTGTCGCGGTGGCGCTCGGCGATGGTGCCGGTGTCGTGCCGGGAGTTGCACCTGGTGCCGGAGCTCCATCGGCAGCCACTGCGGTGGCCGCCACGAAGTTCTTGGCCGGGTACAAGTCCCACAAGTTGTCGGCCGTGTTGATGGCGACGCGCAGTTGCGCCTTGCCGACGGTCGGATCGCTGATCTTCTTTTGAGCCGGCTGATTGCCGCCGCCGCGGTCGAAGCGAATCATCATCGGGAACTTGCTGGTGTGCGTCTGCGACTGGCCGCCCGCCACGTTGGCGTTTGTGGTGTCGACCACGTACTCGAACGACTTGGGGTTCTCAGCGTTGCTGAGCGTGACCGAGAAGTCGCGCCGGTACAGTTCCCAGCCGTGATCGGTCGCGGCGAAGTAATAGGTTCCTTCGGTCAGGTTGTAGCGCGCGTCGCCAAGACCCGGCCCGCGGTTGAATTGGGCGAGCCAACTGCCGCCTCCCGAAATGTTCTGGTTGTAGCCGGACGGCGTCGTGTAGTTCTGGTCGTTGACGACGTACTCGATGCCGACGCCGTTGACGGCGGGGTTCATGACCAACAGGCCGCTCGTCGTGCGGTCGTTCGGATCGGCCGAGGACGCCGGCACCGGATCACCGACTCCCGGCGGCAGGCCCGCGGCTTGCGCCAATGTTCCCTGCGACACACCGAAACCACCAACACCGCCGGTCCCATCCAGAATCGCCCCGCTCGGAAGCACGGCGACAAAATCCCCGGGCAGGAATGGATCAGTGATCAGGTCCACCAGTCCCGTGGGGATCGGAATGGCCAAGCCACCGGGCGGATACTGTCCCACCAGTTGTTGGAGTTCGCCGAGTGCCTGGATTCCCCCCAGCGTCTGAATCGCGGTGAACGGATCGAGACCACCCGTGACCGGGATGCCGTTGTTGTTGGCATTGGTGACCGAGTTGATCAGGTCATCAATCTGCCCGTCCGAGATCTGTTCGCCGTTGTCGATCGCGCTCTGAATCGCGTCGATGGCGGCTGCCACTGCCGGATCAGCCAGCATCTGTGGTCCGAGTCCGTCCTTGATCGAATCGAGTTTCTGTTGCTGCTCATCCTGGATCGCATCGAACGCGGCGACGAGATCGTCGTAGGAAACGGCGGCGGCCGCGAGCTGATAGTTGGGCTTCAGCGCGCTTTTCGGGCTGCTCAGCTCGGGCGGCAGGTTGGGTTTCAACGCGGCGGTCGCCGGCTGTTGTTTTGCCGGGGGGAGCGGATTGCCCCGAACCTGCGGCGGTGCATAGATCACGCCCGGTTGAGCGGGCAGAACATTGGTCGTCTGTGGCAACGGGTTATACCCGCCTTGCGGCAGGGTGTAGCCGGAGAGCGGCGGGTTCCCAATGTTGATACGCGGGATGTTCGGGGTCGTCATCGGCGTGTGATGCTGCGCTGCCGGAGGCGTTTGACGGACGGGAGGCGGAGCATGATGGACGGGCGGCGGAGCATGATGGACGGGCGGCGCGGCATGATGGACGGGAGCCGGCCTGGGCGGCGCAGCCTGCGAACTCACCCCGTTCGCGATGAAGATGACGCACGCGGCTCCGGCAAAGATCAACCACGGCCAGCGGGAACGGGACACGCGCAAGAGGCTGAGTGACATGACCAATCTCCTAGGAAAGGCGACTTGCCGATGTCCGGTTGGGAACCCAACCCGGCCCGTCGGCAATAGGGTTCAGCGATGGCGGTCATGCTACCGACGCGACGCGGGAACAATCAAACCAATTCTGAGGCTGCGATGGGCATCCTCGCGGGCTCCACCTCTGGTGGCTTCCGTGGCCAAAACTGTTGACCGCAGAACAATCGCCTGGATTGAACTGAGAAGCGGGTGGTTCGCCGCCGAACGTGGCACATGGAGTGACGGCCCGGCCGGTCTTCGCGATTCGGTCTTCGCGATGTTGTCGGATGTCAACGTCGGCGCATTTTCACCCGATTCGGCAGGTGAACTCCGGACTTGCCCCGGCAATGCCCGAAAAAACTTTGACGACAGTTTTCCACCGGGAATAGTTGAGCCTGTTCGTTTCCTTTGGCACGGCATCATTGGGGGAAGTCATGAGTTATCGAGCGATTGTTTGCGGAGGGGTGATCTTGGTCACGCTTTTGACCGGGTCGTTGCTGCCAACTTCGGCACACGCGAAGGATCCGGATGCCGGAGACCCCAAGGGGCGCGATTCGATTCTCGACTGGAACGCGGTGGCGTTGGCGGCGGTGGCCGAGGATCACAGCGGGACGTATGGCGCGCCGGAACAGGGCGGGCCGACCCGCACCTCGCGCGCTCTGGCCATCATCCATGTGGCGATGTTCGATGCCGCCAACTCCGTGTCCCCCACGGCCGAGTCCTACCTCGTGTCGCATGTGGACAACTCGGCTTCGCTCGACGCGGCCGTCGCGGCCGCCGCGACGGACACACTGACCGCCCTCTACCCCAAACAGGCCCGAGTCTTCTCGGCCGCGCTCAACAAATACGTCACGCCGATCAAGAGTGTCCCGATGCAAAAGAAGGGACTCGCGGTCGGACATGACATCGCTTCCAAACTGCTCAAGGCGTTCTCCCGCGATGGATCGGATGTCGCGGGCAGCTATGTCCCCAGTGGCAGGCCGGGAACCCATGACGTCGATCCGCTCAACCCAACGCAGGGGTTCCTCACCCCGGCTTGGGGAGATGTCGCGCCGTTTGCGATCGACGGAGACTTTCGCTTTGTCCCCCGGCTGCCACCGGCACTCAACAGCGGCGAATACACCGCGGCCTTTCGCGACGTCGAGCGACTCGGCGGAGACGGCGTCGTCACCCGCACCGACCGGACGGTGGAGCAGACGGAGATCGGTCTGTACTGGGCGTATGACGGATCGAAGAAGCTGGGCGTTCCCATGCGGTTGTACAACCAGATCGTCCGCAAGATCGCCGTGCAGGAGCACAACACCGAACTGGAAAACGCCCGCCTGTTCGCGCTCGTCAACATCGCGCAGGCAGACGCCGGGATTCTCTGCTGGGGCGTCAAGTACGAGGACGTTTGCTGGCGGCCCATCCTGGGGATTCGCCGGGCCGATGAGGACGGCAATCTCGACACCGTGGCCGACCGCCATTGGACGCCACTGGGGGCACCGGCGAGCAACCGCAGCGGGAACAACTTCACGCCGCCGTTCCCGTCCTACACCTCGGGGCATGCCACGTTCGGTGGCGCGGTGTTTCGGGTCTTGGAACGGTTCTACGGGACCGACAACATCCCGTTCACGTTTGTTTCCGACGAGTTGAACGGAGTCACCACTGACAGGCTCGGCAACGTGCGGCCGTTGCGTCCGCGCACGTTCCACAGCTTCAGTCAGGCCGCGGAAGAGAACGCCCGCAGTCGCATCTATCTGGGCATTCACTGGCAGTTCGACGCCGACGAGGGCGTGCGTTGCGGCTACGCCGTGGGCGACTACGTTTTCGACTCGGTGCTGCGACCCCGACATCACGGATCCAACGATTGACGATCGTGCGAGAGCCCGTGTTGTTCCTCGTTCCCAAGCTCCAGCTTGGGAACGCGTGTCTTCGAAGCTCCGCTTCGCGGGTGCCGCGTCGGCTCCGGGGTTCGGGGGGGGTCTCCTTCCCCCGCCTAAACGCCCGACCGCAGGTCTCCTCTTCTCTTTTTCTTTTCGTCCCGTGAAGCATCAGCCACTCGCAGGTCTCCCCGTGATCGAGAACGACAAGGAGACCTGCGGTCGCGACCTGTGCGGGGGTGCAGTCGTTAATTGGTGGTCACATTCCGGTCCCCTCTCCCCCGTCTTCGGGGGAGAGGGTTAGGGTGA
>JANMLE010001744.1:0-1674 GCA_031372385.1 Planctomycetota bacterium
CCCGTCGCTCCGCCCACGGGACGCGCGCGGAGAACGTTGGTCACATGGGAACTGATACGACGACGGGAGCGCATTCGCCGAGCGTCCCGTCGGCGGAGCGACGGGACTACGGTAGCCTCGTGCGTCGCACGGTTGAAAACCTCCGACCGGGCGTTACGATGCCTGCCCGACATGGGTGCTCGTGAGGCTTGTCGCCTGTGCGAGAGAATAGGGAAGACGGTGCGAATCCGTCGCGGTCCCGCCGCTGTAACCGGGGACGAACACCGCAACCGCCACTGGGCATGAGGCTCGGGAAGGCGCGGTTAGTAGACTGATCCGGAAGCCAGAAGACCTGCCCAGATGTCGATCCCAATGGCCTGCGGTACTCGCTTCGGACGAGACGTGGCGGTCTGACTGTCGCTCCGTACGCACAGCCCGGTGATGCCCTGCGATGAGGCTCACGGCTGCTGGCGTGACGTTGCGCGGTGGGCGGCTGCGCCTTTCTCCCGCGTTCTCCGTCGGTCGGTGTTTGGCAACGGAGAATTGTCATGTCCGAACGTCAGAAACTGTGTGCTCCTTCCCGGCAAACCTCGTCCGCGATGCGCGACGAAGTGGCTTGCCCAAGCCGCGCGATGCCATCGCAGCAGCCTCCGCATCGAAGCGGCTTTACGCTGATCGAGCTGCTGGTGGTCATCGCGATCATTGCGGTCCTCATCGGCCTGCTGCTGCCGGCCGTTCAGCAGGCGCGCGAGGCCGCGCGGCGAACCCAGTGCAAGAACAACCTGAAGCAGCTCGGGTTGGCGCTGCACAACTACGCCGAGACCTATGCCGGCGTGCTCCCGTGTTACCGGATCGACGATGCGAAGTTCATCGCCAATGCCTCGGCCTACCCGTCGGTCGGGCAGGCCCGGTTCTGGTTCGGCAATGTCAACTACGACCTTCCCGCGGCCCAACAGCTTGACTTCTCGAAGGGGCAGCTCGCCCCGTACATGGAAACGAACTACGCCTCCTACCAGTGTCCGGATTTCGGGCCGACGCAAGTCGACACCGTCCGGTTTGGACGCATGGCCAGCGGCTATGGATACAACGGCCGCTATCTGGGATACGGCATCAATTACGACTGGTCGAACTGGCCGAGCGTGAAGGCGACCGCGGACTTCGCGCGGCTGCGCGATGTGCAGCAGTTGACCCAGACTGTCGCGTTCGGCGATTCCGCGCAGGTGGACTTCGCGCTGTCGTTTCAGGAGAACTGGCTGCTGGAACCGCCGAGCCAGAACTATCCGACGACTCATTTCCGGCACACGGACTCGGCGAATGTGGTGTTCCTGGATGGACACGTCGAGTCGCGGGCGCGGAACTTCAAGATCAGCATTCCGGGCACAAACTGGATGAGTTCTTCGCAGGCCGGCCGGATGGAAGAGAAGCGGCTGGGCTACGTCAGCGACGGGAACCTCGGCGATCCCCTCAAGCAGGACGAGTTGTACGACCGGCAGTAAGGGATTCAGCCCCCTGACCGCCTCGCGCTGCCGCGAAGTTTCTCCGCGCGAGCAACGCCCCGCACTCTCGCGCGGGCGCGACTTTGAGAGTTTGTTTGACCAAGACAATGAGAGGCTATCCGAGAAGGGGTCGGGAGTCTTTTTCATGCCGCACGACATCGATCACAAAGGCTCAAACCGAGACTGTGCGGCATGAAAA
>JANMLE010001753.1:0-1629 GCA_031372385.1 Planctomycetota bacterium
TAGAAGTCGCGCAGGTCCGAACAGGTCTCGCGGTAGACCTCCAGGATGTCGATCAGTTGCGCCGCGTGATCGTAGCAGTCCCGCAGGTAGACTTGCGTGTCGGCCGTGATGTGCTGATGCCCGCCACGCAGCAGCGACATCATGACGTCGCGGATCGGCCAGACGATGCGCCGCAGCAACAACAGGTCGCGGCGAATGACATGCAAGTCGGTCAGCGTTTGACCGATGTTGGCGGTCGCGGCGCGGGCGTCGAGATCATCCAGCAGTTCGCCAAACTGTTCCAGCACCGGGAAGTAGCCGTCGATCACCGCGTCGAGCAGTTCGTAAAAGAGGTAGTCGGTCCCGGCATCGCGAATCCGACCCCGTCGGTGCCGGATGCGCTCGCGGACCGGATTGAGACAGTCGCCTTCGAGTCCCTCTTGAAACGTCAGCAGAAAATCGCGCCCCACGTAGAAGCTGATTTGCTCTGTGACCAGCGGCGGTCCCTTGACCATCCGGATGACGACGAACAAGACGTCTTGAAAGTCGTCCGCCTTCGCCCGCTGATGCGTGTTGACGGTGTCTTCGAGAGCCAGCGGATGCAGGCCGAACTGGCGTCCCAACTGCTGGAGCACGTCGGCGTTTCCGAGACCATCGACGTCGATCCAAGTCACCGGCAGCTTGCCGACGATTCCCGCGGATTCGCCAACATCCTTCAACGGCCGCTCGTTCAACTCGTGCGGGCCGTACGTCATCTCGGTGATTTGCGGCTGGGGGGCGGCGGGATCGGCCGTCACCGTCCCCGGAACGGCCCCATGCACACCGCGCCGCTTGAGGGAGTATTTCGCATGACGATGCCGGGAATGCGACATGATGGGCTATGCCTCGTCCTTTCCGTGGATGCCGTACTCATCGAGTTTTTTCTTGAGCGTTGTCCGGTGCAGGCCGAGGACGCGGGCGGCCGATGTCACCTGACCGCGGTGATGTTCCACGACTGCCTTGAACAGCGACGGCTCGATCAACGTCAGGAATCGTTGATACAGTTCGGCACCGTCGATCGCCGTTGCCAACTGCGATCGCGCCCACGCCTCGATGAGCTGTTTCAAACCGTCGTCAGCATTCGCCGCTGCCGCCGCCAGAGACGGCATCGCAGCAGGGGGAAGATGGGCCGGCTCGATGGAACCTTCTCGCGCGAGGACCAGGGCATGTTCGATCGCATTCCTCAGTTCGCGCACATTGCCGAACCAGGGACGTCGTTCGAGTTCCGTCACCGTCGCGCGATCCAGTGTGGAACGGGCGATCCCGGATCGCGACGACAGGCGATCAAGAAAATGCTGCGCGAGCAGCGCGATGTCTTCGCGCCGGTCACGCAGCGGCGGCAACTCCAGTTCGAACGTCACCAGTCGGAAATACAGATCGTGCCGGAACGAACCGTCGGCCACGCGCTGCCGCAGATCTTGGTGAGTCGCCGAGATCAACCGGAAATCGGCGTGCCGCGGGGCTTCACCTCCCACCGGCCAGATCTCGCCGTGTTCCAGGGATCGCAACAACTTCACTTGCAGTGCCAACGGGATGTCAGCCACTTCGTCGAGGAAGATCGTGCCACCGTCAGCTTGTTCCAACAGACCTTTGCGCTGCCCTTCGGCTCCG
>JANMLE010001766.1:0-2529 GCA_031372385.1 Planctomycetota bacterium
CCAATCTTCCCGGTGCCGACATCTGCGAACTGATGCCGAAGATTTCACAGCAGATGGACAAGCTGGCGGTCATCCGCTCGATGCGCACGTCGGAGGTCGATCATCCGGGCGGGATCTACTTGATGCACACCGGCTATCGTCCTTCGGCGAACGTGCGGTTCCCCGAGGTTGGTGCGATCGTCGCCAAGTACCAGGGTCGCGAGGGAAGCGATCTCCCCAACTTCATCAAGGTGTCGTCGCAGGGGGACGCCGGCGCAGGGTTCCTCGGGCCGAAGTACCAGTCGTTCTCGATCGGCTCCGAAGGGGGATTGCCGCCGTTCTCCATGTCGGGGATGAAGCCCGAAGACGAACAGCGGCGACACGACCTGCGCAGTTTTGTGGAAGACCGGTTCCTCAAGGACCGCAAGTCGGAGACGGCGCTGATGCACCGCGAATCGTACGAGGCCGCGCGCCGGCTGCAATCCGCCCGCCAATCGTTCGACATCTCCGGCGAATGGGACAAGCACCGCGAACTGTATGGCGACAGCGCCTTCGGCCGGCGCTGCCTGCTGGCGCGAAAGCTGGTCGAGTCGGGTGTCTCGTTCATTGAAGTCGGGCAGAGCAGCTACGATTCGCACGCCGACAATTTTGGCTGGCACAAGGGACTGGTCCCGCCGATGGAACACGCTTGGGCCGGCCTGCTGGTCGATCTTCAACAGCGCGGATTGCTCGACAAGACGCTCGTCGTCTGGACGGGCGAGATCGGCCGGACCCCGAAGATCAACAACCGCGCGGGCCGCGATCATTACGTTCGCTGCTGGAGCACCGCCCTCGCCGGTTGTGGCATCAAGGGCGGACAGGTCTACGGCGCGTCGGATCAGGATGGGGTCGAGGTGAAGGACAACCCCGTCACCGAGGGGGACTTCTTCGCCACGATCTACCAGGCGCTGTCGATCGATCCGAAGCAGGAGAATCTGGCCGGCGTCCGCCCCGTGCCGCTGGCCCCGTTCGGTTCGAAGGTGGTTCGCGACCTGTTGGTGTCGTGAACCGTGCTAGGCAGAAACGTTGTGAACATCATTCAAAGTATCAACAACTACATGCGTGGCCTCTCGGGGCTTCCTCGAAGTCCAGTATGTTGTTCGTTCTGCCGCCGTCCACATCCAGTGGCGGGTCCATTCGCAGAAGGGCACGGCTCAGTTTTCATTTGCGAGCAGTGCGTTGCGGTTTGTGCCACACTCATTGCTGACGAGAAAATGCGTTTGGGGTCAATGTCAAATGTCGGTGGTACTTCCGAAAAGGTGTCGGTTGATCGTCCAAATGCCTAACAAGCGGTTAAACAACATTGAGTGACTTGCATCATGCCCGACCTGACTGTCGACAAGCCGAAGCTGCTGTGGCAACTGCAATTCGAAGGCGCGTGGCCGATGGCGGTGACGTTTCTCGATTCCGGGCGGCGGCTCGTTGCGGGGAATCAGGACGGCCAACTGCTGATGTGGGATCTGCCCGACGAGCCGCCGGCGTTCGAGCCGAAGAGCAAGACCGCCGAGCGGCAGGCTCCGTCGGCACCGCCCAGCCGCAGACTGGATGGACACACCAACGGCATCACCCGGTTGGTGGCGACACCCGATGGAAAGTGGATCGTCTCCGCCAGCCTCGATCACTCCGTCCGCCTGTGGGATGTGAACGCCGAACCGACCGGCGATGCGGAAGTGGTCGTCGACTTGGAAACGCGGCAGGCCGAGGCCAAGCGTTCACGCAAGGATGATGCGCTGAATCAACCGGGTCTGCCCGTCAAGACGCAGCCGGCGGCGCATGTCTTCGCCGGCCACCACGACTGGGTCGAGGCGCTCGGCATCAACGAAGACGGCCTGCGGGTGATCAGCGGTGACAACAGTTCGCACGTCTTCGTGTGGGACTTGGCTTCGCGCCGGGAAGTCGCGCATTGGCGGGGCCGGCCGTGGAACTGGATCGTCGCCGCGGCGCTGTCGCCGGATGGCCAGACCGCGCTGGTTTCCGAACACCGCTACAAAAGGGACGACTTCGACATCCCCGCCACCGCGCTTCGACTGTGGAACGTGGCCGACGGCACCGAGAAGCTCGACCTGATGAAGGTGCAGTTCCCGAAGTACTCGCCCGACGACACGACGTACGGTGGCTCGCAACTTTGGCGCAAGTTCGTCGCCAACGGGCTGATCGCCGCCGACATTTCCCCGGATGGAAAACTGCTCGCGCTGGGCCAGGGGGGCGAAACCGACAAGGGACAGATCCACCTGCTCGACGCGACCACCGGGACGCTGGTGCCTACGTTTTACGTTCAGTACAACGTCACGGTGACGAACAACAGCTCAAACAACAATTTCAGCTACGATTTTCTCGGCACGACAGCCGTCACCGGCGCGTCGGCGGTCGCGACGTTCTACGGGTCAAGCGGCGTGCCTTGCGCTGCCATTTCCGCAACCCAGGTCACCTGCTCCAAGCTCTCGGTGAACAAGGGCACGTCCAAGAGCTTCGCGGTCGTGTTCACCTCGTTCCGGCCCGGCTCCGACGGCG
>JANMLE010001296.1:0-2685 GCA_031372385.1 Planctomycetota bacterium
CGGCGCGAGGCCCACGATCATCTCGGGCGTCCAGTCGGCATCGGGCAGCGCGATGACGCGGGCCACCGCCGGTCCCTTTGGCTTGAGGAACAGTCCCTCGGCCGTCACGCCGTCCAGCACGGGCCATCTCACGGAGTAGACCGAGTACGACCCATCGGCCGCCGTGGCAACGAGCGAATCGTCGATCGTCGTCGAGATGAACTCCAAGCCCTTCGCGGGGAGACGCGGATCGACGGCCCCGATGATCGTGCGGAACTTCTCGCGGTACGGCGCGATGCTCTTCTCGTAGGCTTCGAGGCTGCTGTAATCGCGCTTCCATTGCGAGTCCCTCTGCTCGCGAGCCTTCTCAATTTCCTTGAGGCAGAACCGGTCGAGTCCCTCGATCATGAACACGTCGAGCGGCTTGTCGACCGTCAGCGGCTGAGTCCCCGGCACCTGGGCCGGTCGATCTTGGGCGGAAACGGTTGTCGCACTCAGACAGACCGCCACAGTCAACAGGAATGCTCGCATTGGACTTCTTCCTCAATCGATTTCAGAAACGGGACATCCACGGTGGCAGGATTGCCGAGACGTTGCCTTGCCTCGGACGAGCCAACTATGATGCCTGCCCAACCGTTTTGACAAGGAGACCGAACATGGCGACTGCAGTTCTTGATGCCCCTCCGGCAACACCCGCGCCGATGCGCGGCGACACCGAATGTTTGTACGAGATCATTGACGGAGAACGGAAGGAGACCGAACCGATGGGTGCTTACATGACGTTACTGGCCGGCGAGTTGGCTCGCATCCTCGCAAACTTTGTATCAGAGCATCGCCTTGGAGTCGCCGTTCCTGAAATGTTGTTCCGATTCCAACGCAATCCAGATCGAAGCCGTCGGCCGGACGTGGCGTTTGTCAGCCGCGCGCGCTGCCAGCAGTCACCCGTCCCCCAAGAAGGCGATTGGGACGTCGTTCCCGATCTGGCGGTGGAAGTCGTCAGCCCGACCAACGACGCGACGGAGTTGGAAAAAAAGTTGGTCGAGTATTTCCGGTTCGGAGTGCGCCAAGTCTGGGTGCTGCATCCCGAGCACCGCCGCCTGTACGTCCACGAATCGCTGCGAAAAGTTTCGGTCCTCAACGAAGACGACACGCTTCTCGGTGGCGATCTGCTGCCCGGGTTTTCCCTGAAGCTGATCGATCTGTTCGCAGCCGTTGAAATGGCCCGCTAGTTCTTCGTCAAACCTCAAATTGGGGGTCGGGAAATCAGCCGGAACGCGCTAGCGTCCGGTTTCTGCGGCAAGAACCGGGGCTAGCGCCCTGCGGCTGATTTGGTGAACCCCAATTCTTAGTCGTGACGCAGCACTAGAAGCCGATTCCAACCAGCCGCCCAATGATTGCCGGTTAACGCGAGCGGCAGGAATGGGCCTACAAGCAAGCGAGTGAGTCTTCAGGCACACTCGCTTGCGCTGCGTGCTTGTCTGTGGGCTGGCATTCCATCTGCCGCTCGCCTAATGATCCGGCCGTCGTTACTTCTTCACGCCGACGTTGATCACCTGGTAGCCCGAATCGGGATCGTTGCCGAAGGCTTCGATCCGGCCGCGGATCTGGCAGACATGCTGGCACAGCGACCCGGCAAACGTCGGCAGGACATCAGACGGGAACTGGAACGATCCTTCGAACGACTTGGTTTCGTTCGGGGCCAGCACGAACGCCGGAGCGATCAGGATGGTCTGCTGGGTGGTCGTCTTGGAGCGGTTGATCTCCGCCTTGGTCGATTCATCCTTGATCGACACCCGCTCTTCGGCGAAGACGTCGACATAGACCCCCTTCGACTTCAATTCGGCGCCCGTCGAGGTGGCGGTGATCTTGATGTCGACCATTTCTCCCGGAAAGATGCACGCCTGCTGCAACTGAATCGTCACCTTCGCCGCCCCGCCCGTCACCGTGTTGACGACACTCTTCAACTTGTCGAAGAAGCCCATGATTCGCCTTTCTGAAAAACTCCCGACACTGTCATGAAAACACAACGTTGGATGCCAACTTACTGGAAGCAGGCGGCAATTCCCAACGAGGAAGAATACCGGTGGCGGGGTCCGGCGTGACGATGACACGTCTGTCCCGTCGGCGGAGCGACGGGACCACAGTACTCACCGCGGCTTGAACGACATCTTGATGCCGTCGACCCACAGTTTGCCGGTGGCGCCGTTGAGTCCCACGCGCACGATCATTTCGCGCGCCTTCTGCGAAACGACGACGGTGCGGCTGACCGATCTCCAGTCACCCGATGTTCCCAGCCAGGGGCCGATGTTGACGACTTCGAAGTTCTTCCGGTTGTCGTCATAAAAATGCAGGACCATCGCGGGCATTTCGTAACTCTCCTTGCCCACAACAATGCCCTCGACCTTGTAATCGAATTCGAAGTGCAGCGTCGCGATCTTGGAACCGTCGATCGCCGTCGCCTGCAGGGCTTGGGCGATCCGGCCGGTGGATTCGCATTCAAAGAGGGCGGACTTCTTCCCTTCCGAGACTTCCTTCGTGTCGACGGACATCAGCCGCTGGTAGTGCCAGTGATCCGGTTTGCCGTCGCCGTCGTCGTCCTCTTCGAAGCCGCCGTTGAGCAGCTTGGGGTTCAACGGATCGGGCTTCACCTGCCGCTGGTTCTCCGACTGACCCGTCATCGGGACGAACAGGGTTGAAATCAGCTTG
>JANMLE010001804.1:0-1002 GCA_031372385.1 Planctomycetota bacterium
GCGAGGAAGTCGAGCAGGTCGGCGCTCCAGGGTTCGGTGTGCATCGCGTCGACCGGATGGACGATGCCGCGCCCCATCAAACGATGCCAGAGACGGTTGACGATCGTCCGCGTGAAGCGGCCGTTGTCCGGATGCGTCATCAAGCCGGCCAGTTGCTTCAACCGTTCGGGCTGCGGAGCGTTCGCTTGGATCTGGCCGAGTTCCGGGAAGATCCAGGTCGGCGCGGCCTTGCGGCCGACGGGCTTGTCACAGCGATGAATCTCCAGCGGTTGCGAGGCATAGATGGCCGCCAGTCCATACGCTTCGTCGAGCTTCCAGCGATCGATGAAGCTGTCGTGGCACGACGCGCACTTCATGTTGATCCCGAGGAACGATTGTGAAATGCTCTGCGCGAATTGCACCTCGACTGTCTGGCTCGAATTGACGTCGCCGCGCCACCGAATCCCCTGGATGTATCCCTCCGATTCCGCGGTCGGTGCGATCAGTTCCCGCACGAACTGATCGTACCGCTTGTTGTCGACGAGCGACCGATACAGCCACGTCGTGATTTGCTTGCGTCCCCCGGTGATGAAGCCGGTTCCCGTGTAATCGTTCCGCAGCAGATCGTTCCAGAAGGTCAGCCAGTGATCGGCATAGGCCACGTCGTCGCCGAGAAGTTCGCGGACCAGTTCGCCGCGCTTGTCGGGACTGCGGCTCGCCAGGAATTCATCGAGCTTCTTGGGCGGGGGGAGCAGGCCGGTGACGTCGAGAAAGGCGCGTCGCAGGAAGACGGCATCCGCGGCCGGCTTGGGCCGCGCGACACGGTGCTGTTGGAGGTACGCATCGATGATCCGGTCGACCGGGTTCTGGCGTCCGTCGACAACCGGCGGCAGTTCCACACGGCGCGGCTTGAGCGGCGGTTCGTAACTGGCGGCCTTGAAGGCAAACCCGTCCTCCCACTTCAGCCCGGCATCGATCCACGCCATCAGCAGCGCGATCTTGTCCTGGGGAACCCGGTCTCCT
>JANMLE010001827.1:0-1676 GCA_031372385.1 Planctomycetota bacterium
GATGAGTTGGACCGACTGGTTTGTCGCGGCGGAGCGTGTTGGCTTGGAACGGGGCGAGATGCTGCGGCAGTCGCTGTTGCCGCTGCTCTGGCAGACGCCGCTGTTGCTGGGAGTGCTCTGTTGGTTGCGCGCCGATCCCGATCGGAGTGGCGACGTCTCGTCTGCGTCCGAAGGCGTGGACGATCGGAACAGCCGGCGAATCGTGTGGCTCGGCGTGGCGTGTGTCTCGGCGTCGCTGATTGTCGGTTGCTTGATCCCGCTGGGATTGATCGGCCTCGAAGCCGTAGATGCACTGAGCCGCCCGTTTCGACTTCGATCCGGACCAATCCCTTCTGAATTGATCGGCACTGAAACTGTCGGCGGATGGAGCCTGATGTTGCACCTGCGACCCCAACAACTGGGGCTGGCGCGGGAGATGGCGACGTCCAGCGCGATCGCCGTCTGTGCGGGAGTGTCGGCCTGGATCATCAGCGGTCGCCTGAAGGGCGTCGTCGCGAATGCGCTGCTGCTGCCGGGCTTGTTCGGTTCGCTGCTGTTGAGTCTGGGATGCGTGGCGTTGTTTCAGCTCTCGTGGCTGCGTCCGCTGTACGACACGCCGATCCCGTGGGTGCTGGCACTGGTCGTTTGGCTGCTGCCCCGCGCGGCGATCCTGCGGTTGTGGCTGCATGCGTTGCGAAACAACGAAGCGATCCATGTCGCGGAGTTGCTGCGAGGGGCGCGTGCTGAGGGCCGAGGGCCGAACGAAACGAGTCTTCCGCGCCGCAACCTCTTCCGTCCCTCGTCCCTCGCCCCTCGCCCCTCAGCCCTCCTCTGGCACCTGCGCGACCAGCCGCGATTTCTCGCAGTGAGCCTGTTGTGTTACTGGGCGTACTGCGATTTGCCGACCGCGTATCTGCTGGCTCCCACCGGCATGGCTTCCGGTCTGGTGCGACTCTACAATTTCATGCACTTCGGCCGTTCGGCCGCGCTCTCTGCGGAAGCGACTGTTTTTTTCGGTGTTCCCGTCGTCTGCTTCCTGCTGGTCCTGTTGGTGAATCGACGGTTCCGATGAGGCTGGGAGCATACGATTCACACTTCATGATGGGACTCATGGGAATAATGGGATTCATGGGAGCGAAGAGGGTTTCATGATTCGTTCGTCCTATTCATCACATGACTCCCATACCTCCCATGAAATGCGAGCACGCCAACGAGTCCCGGTAGTAAGTACAGCCCGGCCGCCACGGCGCAAACAGCTAGGATCGCTTGATGAACTGTCTGTGGTCGTTGAACGATGTCTCGCTGCCCGGCCGCCGGTCGCCCCGACTGGACCGGGTGACTGTCGAGATTCCGCACGGCGTGACGGCGGTGCTGGGACAATCCGGAGCGGGCAAGACGTCGCTGTTGAATGTGCTCGTCGAGTTTGAGCGACCGTCGTCCGGTTCGGTGCGACGGACCTCGATGTCCGTCGGCAGCCCGTGTCTCCCCCTCTTCTGGTCGCCACCCGCTCACGGGTTGTGGCCGCATCTGACGGTCCGCGAACATCTCTCATCCGTGGTAGGGAACACGGATGGGGACGAACGCGGTCGGGCGGTTGTCGATCAGATACTGGTGGCGTTCGATCTGACTCCGTTGAGTGCGGCGCGGCCCGGTTCGTTGTCGCTGGGGGAACGGTCGCGGCTGAGTGTCGCCAGGGC
>JANMLE010001847.1:0-2106 GCA_031372385.1 Planctomycetota bacterium
GGCGCTGCTCGAACTGGCCGAAGAGTTCCGCTCGCCGCTGGTGTTGTATTACTTCGAAGAGTTCAGCTATCAGGACATCGCCGACCACATGGGCGTTCCCATCGGGACGGTCATGAGCCGCCTGTCACGCGGCAAGGCGTATTTGAAGAAACGATTGACGGACGACGCCGCCAGGGTGCAGGAAGCACGTCCTGTCGGTGCTCGCTCCCGGGAAGTGTCACTGCATCACTGATCAGGGGAAGGTTGCCATGGATTGCCATCAGGCGCAGGCACAACTCGATTTGACAACCCGCGGCCGACAGGCCGCGGCCGGTCCCGAAGCGCTGGCCGCCCAGCGCCACATCGCCGAATGTGATGCCTGCCATATGGCCGTCGAGTCACAACAACGGTTCGACACTCAAGTCGCCCAGGCCATGACCGATGTGCCCCTGCCGGCGGGCCTGAACGAACGCTTGTCGGCCGCGGTCAGCGCAGCAACCCTCCGCCCCGAATCCACACTCCGTCCCCCCACCACCGGCGCAGGACCGGTCCCGCGCCGCAGAATGTTGCGCACACTGGGCTGGGGAGCCATCGCCGTTTTGGTCCCGCTCCTGATGTGGGGCATCCTGGCGCCGCGAGTTCCGACATTGAACGAAGCCAGCGTGCGGGAACTGGCCGGACTCGATCTGAACACCCTGCCCGCCGATCCGCAGCATGCCGCGTTTTCTCCGGCCGGCTGGAGCACACTGCGCGCGATCCAGTTTGGCGACGCCCCGCGCCGCGCGTCGGTCAACGGAGCCGAAGTCTCCGTCATGGCGTTCCGGTTACAGGCCGACCGCCGCTCGCCCCGCGCCACCGGTCTCCTCGTCCGCCTGCCTCAATCCCAGTGGCACGCCACACCAGAGACCACGTCGTTCTCAACGGCCACAATCCAGTACGAATCCTTCGGAACCTGGATCGTCTGGCTCGAAGGCAACGAGGTCTTCCTCTGCATCCTGCACGACAACGCGCACGCCATGCAACGCCTGCAAGAACTCATCGCCGGCAGCCGCGAACTGACGTGACCGTCGGATTACTACTTCCGAACGGGGGATGCCTGCCGACGACCATCGTTCGCCAGTCCCCCTCAGTCGGCGTTTCGTCGACTGACCCGCACAAGAGTCGAGCGCAGCGAGGCACGCCAGTTGAATTTTGGAGTGCGGAGGCTCGACTCCGCTTTCCCATTTTTCTTCGCCGCTGGCGGGTTTCACCGGGGAGGTCGCTGGCGGGTGAAGGAATTCCAAAATTCGAACGCGGAGTCGAGCCTCCGCAGTCCAAATGATGATCACCCGACCCCGGAATGCGACCCTCGAACTTTTGTCGCAGGCGGTCCAAAGTCACTCGGCGGGTTCGGTCGGTTTCTTTTCCGGGGGCTTGGGGCGGATCTTGCCGGATTGCACGTCCTTGACCACCTCGGCGAGGATCACCGGGTCGGCGGTTTTCAGGACGTGGTCGACGCGCGATTGCGGAGTCCCCAGCCGGAGCATGATGTCCTTGGCCGTGTCCCACAGCTTGGGCTTCTTCTTGTCGCTGGCCAGGTAGAGTTCGGCCACCAGTTCGGCGAGCCGCTGCTCGTCCATCTCGGGGCGGTTGTCGTAATAGCGCTGGATGACTTTTTTCTGGAAGCGGGAGAAGTCGCGTTCGGCCATGGGGAAGTCCGGGGAGAGAAGAGAGAATTCAGAAGTCAGAATTCATTAGTCATAAGGTGGAGAGCGGAAAACGCGGAATCAGGAGCGTTTGTAGAACGGCAAACTGACGACGGTGGCGGATTCTCGTTTGCCGCGGATGTCGACTTCGACGGCGGTGCCGAGGGCGGCGTGGGCGGCGTCGACGTAGGCCATCGCGATCGATTGCTCCAGCGTCGGTGAGAACGTCCCCGAACTGACTTCGCCGATCCGGTCGGCTCCCGCGTAGACTTCGGCATGTTCGCGCGCGATGCGGCGCGAGGCGAGTTTCAGGCCGACCCGCTTCGGCCGGTGGGGGATGTCCCGGACCTTCAGCAACGCTGCGCGGCCGATGAAGTCGGGCTTGTCGAACTTCACCGCGAACGACAGACCGGCTGTCAGCGGATCGACGGTCTCGTTCAGT
>JANMLE010001305.1:0-4013 GCA_031372385.1 Planctomycetota bacterium
TCCAGAAAACCCCGGTTCAAGTGCTGCCAGGGGCATCGGGATATTCGGGTCTGCGCCATTCGTGTTGAAAACAGAAGAAGAGGAGACCTTCGGTCAGCCGTTTCGGCGGGGTCAGGAGACCCGCGCCGAACAGACCGTCAAGAGATTTCGCGGAGAGCCGAAACACGCGATCCCCCGGGCCCGCCGCGTGTTCGCATCAAGGCGTTCCCAGCTTCTTCGCTAAGGCGACCGCCTGGTCCGGCGATGTGATTTCGTTGTTCAGTTGCGCGTCGCGGATCGTCTCCAGCAACGTCCGGAACGCCGGGCCGGGGTTCATGCCGAGTGACTTCAGACCGTCCCCGGTGATGAGCGGCGGGGGATCGATGACCGATGACGGCGTCTGGGCCAGATACTCGTCGCAGAACAGGACCGGCTGCATGTCGGCCTTGGCCGCCAGCAGTTTCACCCGCAGCAGACTCAGCAAGTCGTCGTGAAACGGATGCGCCAGCGTCCGCTTGAGCCGCGCCAGCGCCTGTGCAGGGGCGTCGAGCAGATCATCCTGGTGCGCGACCAGCCATGTGATCCGATCGGTCTCCTCATTCGAAAGCTTCAGCCGCCGGCAGGCGTCGTATGCGGCGGGGCGGGCGGGGAGCGAATGCAGCAGCGCCGCCATTGCCAACTCGAACGACGGCTGATCCAGAAGCGCCAGCATGCGCAGCGTGTCTTCGTGCGAGGTCTCTGACAAGCCGCGCATTTCGGGCCTCAGTTCCGGCAGGATGATCGGCAGCAGCCCGACATCTTCGCACAGTTCGATGGCCCGCCGGCGATGCTTGTCGACGAGCATCTTCTTCAGTTCCTGGGCGACCCGTTCGGCACTGACAATCACCAGTTGACCGGCCATCTCGCGCACGGCCGCTGCGGTGGTGTCATCAAGTGTGAAGTCGAGCGTTGCGGTGAACCGGACGGCGCGCAGCATGCGCAGCTTGTCCTCGCGCACCCGTTCATGGGGATCACCGATCGCGCGCACGATCCGGGCGGAGAGATCCGCCTCGCCGCCGACATAATCGAGCACCCGCGCGTCGATCGGATCGTAGAACATGCCGTTGATCGTGAAATCGCGCCGCCGGGCGTCTTCTTCGGGGGTGCAGAACGCGACGCTGGCGGGACGGCGTCCGTCGTGATACGGCCCCTCGGTGCGAAACGTGGCGACTTCGACATGCCCCGCGTCGCGCGGCCCCATCACGATGATCACGCCGAAGCTGGCCCCGACGGGCAGAGTGCGCCGGTGTCCAAACAGGTCGCGCACCTGTTCGGGCCGCGCCGTCGTGGCGACATCGTAGTCCTTGGCCAGCCGCCCCAGCAGCAGGTCGCGAACGCATCCCCCCGCAAACAGCGCGGTATGCCCCGCCGCGCGCAACCGGCGCACGACGTCAACGGCAAACTCACGCTGGGGGGAACCAGTGGGCATTGGCAGGGTCTCATCAAAAGCAAACGGCTTGCGCTGTTCGGTGGCTCCCGGTGGAGCAGATTCATCGGGCCACTCAACGCAACAACCGGGAGCATCTTCGCAGACACTCCCGGCTGAGGTGAAGTTCGCGGCGCGAACCGTTGACGAGCGGAGCGGCGGGTCAGCTTTCGCCGGTACCAATCGCTTCCGGACTCTCGATATGGACGGCCTTGTAGCCGCCCGTCGCCTTGAAGTAGAGGATCAGCAGCAGGTACAGCACGGCCATGATCGCCGGAACATACGACGTGAGCTTCAAGGCCATGCGGCCCCCGTGCAGCGTCGCTTCCGTCACGACCTTCTTATCTTCCGTGGCGGTCTTCTGAGCATCGGCCCACCACGTGGACAGGGCTTCCTGGTGCTTGTCTGTCTTGCCTTCCTTCTTGAGGATTTCATCGGCGCGAGCCAACTCCTTGCCGCCATCCTCCAGCACACCGACCTTGGAACCATCGAGGCCAACGACGGTGAAGCCGAGGAAGTTATTCTCGGCCGGTGCCTTGTACCGTTCATAGACTGCGGGCGACGTGACCTTCAGTTGATGCGAGGCGTTGTAGTCCTGTTTGAAGCCAATGCCCGGCCCCCCGAGCAAACCGGCCGACAACATCCCCGCGCCGCCAATCGCACCAATCGTGATGGCCCCGCCTTTCGGAAAGCGTTCGGACACCACGGCCAGCATCGTCGGCCACAGGAACGTCTTGCCGCAGGCATAGACGGTGGCCGCGATGATGCACAACATCACCGAGGTGGCGCTTCCCAAAAGTTGCAGTCCGGCAAAGCCGAGGATGCCGCTCAGGAACAGCAGGCCGAGTGGCGAGATCCGATGCACGATCGGACCGGCGAAGAATCGCAGGGCGAACATCAGGCCCGACGTGTAGACGAACAACAACAGACCCTTCTGCGGCGATTCCATGATCGCGCCGGTGATCTTCCCGATCCACGAATCGGTCCCCAGTTCGACGTAGCCGACCAGCGCGTGAATCACGAGCAATACGACCATCAGCGGCACAAACAACTGGGCGAACATTTCCCCATAACTGATGCCGGCCGCGCCGGCTTCCGACTTGGGAAAACGCTGGCCCAACAGCATCAGTCCATACAGCACGACGGGAACCATGAAGATCGACATCTGAATCTGCCAGCCGACCGGCTTCATGCCGTCGGGATTCATGAAATACGACAGCAGCCCGCCGATGATCAGACCGCCGGGCCAGCCCGCATGCAGGATGTTCAGATAATGCGTCTTGTTCTTCGGAAAGAGCGAGGCGACGAGCGGGTTGACCACGGCCTCGCAGATTCCGTTGCCCACGGCAAACAGAAACATTCCCCAATAGAGGCACTGGAAGGCCGCGTCCTTGCCTCCGGACGTGAAGGCGGCACCGGCAGCCAAAGTCAGAATCGCGGAAACGAGGTGCGTCACGAATGCCAGCGCCATCAACTTGCCGTAGCCGACTTTGTCCGCAATGAATGCCCCCGCCAGGATGATGATGCCGAAGCCCGTCAGGCCGCCGCCCGTGATGGCCCCCAGTTCGGTCATCGTGAACCCGTACTGTTCGGCCCATTGTTTCAGGATGCCGGCCCGGATCGAAAAACCGACCCCCGCGGCGAGGATCGCCATGAATCCAGCCCACAGCAGTCGCTGCGCGTTGGACGATGCCGCTTCGTTGCCACCGTTGCTCATTGTTGTTTCCACCAGAAGAAGTTTGGAGATCCGGCGCGTCCGTACGAAGAAATTCCTGAATGCGGACATCGGTCGCGCCACGGCGCGAGGGGGCGAATGCTATCCGGTTGCCGCGAATCTTGCTACGAACGCACAGTCGATTGCCGATTTGATTTTTCGATGACCAGCAGACCGGGCGGAGCCTGCCGCGCCCGGATGTTGCCCGGCAGATTTGTGTCGCCACCGACCAAGACGACTTCGGCCAACCGGTCCCATTCGGCGAAGCCCATCGACTGACGCGGCCACTGCTGTCGCTGCCACAACTGGACGAAGACTTCGCGCACCAGATGCCGTGGTTGGCTGGCGAGCGGTCGTACGTCGAGCCGCACCGTGTCCGGCTGAACATCCAGCAGCGACTGATCGAGCAACCGTTCGGCCAGCGTGGCGAGCGTCGTCTCGATCTCGGCGGCTTGATCGGAGAGGCGGATCAGCGAGAGATCGACCTTCTCACCGAAATGGCTTCGCAGTTGCGGCAGCAGTTCGTGACGGAGCCAGTTCCGCGTGAGGCTGGTATCGGTGTTGGTCGCATCCGTGCAAAAGTCCTGCCCGAGGTCGAGCAGGTATGCCTCGACTTGCTCGCGGCAGATCGAGAGCATGGGCCGCACCAGACGGATGTCGCCGGGCAGCGCCCGTTCGGGCGGGATGCCCCGCAACCCGGACAGCCCCGTGCCGCGAAAAAGATGGTGCAACACGGTTTCGACCTGATCGTCGGCCGTGTGGGCGAGCGCGATCGCGTGGCAGCCGACTCGCGCGGCGGTCTCGTTGAGGAACCGATGCCGGGCGTCCCGTGCGGCCTCTTCGACTCCACCGCGT
>JANMLE010001917.1:0-5841 GCA_031372385.1 Planctomycetota bacterium
GCGGGGCGATGCCGTGCTCCTCGATCACATCCATGCTGCGATACGTCCCCTGCTTCTTGTTGCGGTGAGGCGTGTGGATCAGGACCGGCAGCCCGACCTCCTTCGCCAACTCAAGCTGCTTGCGGAAGAATTTGTCTTCGACCGGTGTCTGATCGTCGTAGCCGATCTCACCCACCGCAACGACCCCCTCCTTCGTGAGGAACAGTGGCAGGAGGTCCATCACCTGTTCGGCGAGTGCCTCGTTGTTGGCCTCTTTGGAATTGAGGCCCATCGTGCAGTAATGCCGGATGCCAAACTGAGCCGCTCGAAACCGCTCCCAGCCGACCAGCGTGGCAAAGTAATCCTGGAACGAGCCGATCTGCGTCCGCGGCTGCCCCTGCCAGAACGCCGGCTCGATGATCGCCTTCACGCCGGCGGCGGCCATCTGTTCGTAGTCGTCCGTCGTGCGCGAAACCATGTGAATGTGAGGGTCGAGGTAAAGCATGATGTTCCTTCAATTCGTCCCGCTCCATCTACGCGGGAACGCTCGCAGAGAATGGCGGGTAGATGTAGGCCCCAACGACGCTGATACCGCCGAGTGTGGACCCACGGAGCCGGGTCAATCCCGGATAGGGCTTCGTGTTTCGCACCGCGAACTTGCTGCCGGCAACCATCGGCCTCGTCACGGCCAGGGCTCCCTCCGTGAGGGAATCATTGATCCCGATCACCCGGATTTCCATGGGGTCGATCCACAGGTCCGGCATCTGTTCCATGACATCAAAGACGCGACGGTAGGCGACCGTCGGCCCATGCTCGTCCACGAAGGGGGAGGCGAGGTACAGATACCATTTCTCCTCGTCGGTCAGCTTTGCCCAGAAAGCGACCCGGACCTCGAACCCCACCTCAGTGAGCTTCTCAATGAGCCGCTGCCCGTTCCCGACTTGCTCGTTCACCAATAAGTCTTGATCCATGGAAGCACTCCGTGTGTGTCTTCAGCGATGGCGGTGTACAGCGCCTCCGCTTCGGCCTTGTCGATCCGGTGATACCGCTTTTTCTCGGACCAGTCCCTCACCGTCGCCCACTTGGATTTGACGACTGGTTCCGCATCTGTCGCCAACTTGAGTACGGCGTCCAGCTTGGCTAGTCCGACGAGTGTATCGATGTCGTGTGTGTAGCAATTCTTTGAAAACTCCTTATCCGGAAAGGCGTCCGTCGCCATGACCATTTTGATGATGCACGCCTTAAGGGCGAGTTCCACAGCGTAACCGGCCAGGTAATACGCTCCGTCCCACTTCTCGAGGTCGAGCAACGCCTTGGCCTCCACCAGCCGCTCCTCGGCCAATCCTTGAAAATCAGCCTTTGTCTCGATCAGCTTGCTCAACTGGAGATCTCCCGAACGGGGCTACGACTCCATCATACGAGGGCACCGGAATTTCCACAGTCGAAGTTTTGAACCTCCGGTCCGCCTGACCCCGAGTTTGTACCCACCGCATCTGTCGTTAGGCGTGATCAAGGTCGCCGCCTTCCAGCGCGAGAATCCGCGGCGCTTTGGGATCAGAGCAGCGACGCAAGGCGTCCGCCGCCGCTTGTCGTTCGGTCAACTCGCCCTTCGTCAGCACGAGTCGCAAGTCGTCCAAGGCCCGCTCATCCGCGAAGGGACCGACACAACGCCACAACTCGGCGGGGACCGGCCGATGTGCGGCGCGGCGTTCGTGGGCGAAGTCGACCAGCATCGACATCAGCTTCGCGTTGGCCCGTTCGTCGATGCCGATCACCGGCTGCAACGGCACGCCGATGAACAGGCATTTCAAAACCATCTGGTTCCACTGATCGTCGTTGAACTGCTCCGACGGGAACGGATTGTGGTGGGCCACCGCGCAGAACACGGCCTTGATGTTGGTCCGAATCCCCTCGGCCGCCCGCAGCGCGTGCGACGCGGGATGCGGCAGCAGCGGCAGCGCCTGGTACAACGCCACCAACTCCCCCACCTCGCCCGTCGAGAACATCAGATCGAGCGTCTTGACGTAGTTGGCGATGTCGTCCGCCGGATGGGTCAACACAAAAAACGTGCGGACCAGTTGATCCAAGCTCCAGCCGCTGGGATTCCAACCGGGCCGGGCGGATTCGGCGGCGTTTCGTTCCGCGTCCGTCAGCGCCAGATCCGCCTTGCCGACCTTGCGGGGAACCAGACCAAACGCGATGAACAGCGATTTCTTGTCACCGCCGGCGACCGCCTTCGCCCGGTCGTCGATCCAGTTCAGCGCCACCGTGTCTACGCAGGATGCGATCCACGAACGGATCAACAGGGTGAGTGGAGCAGCGGGCTCGGTCACTCGAATTCTCCAGACGCAAGAGACTCGACAGGTTCAAGATCGCAGCGAGCGGCAACCCGCTCAGAGGCTGTCCGAAAAACCGCGGGGGCGAGGGGGTCGGGAGTCTTTTTCATGCCGCAACGCCTCGATGTCAGCCCTATTGAGCGATGCGGTGCGGCATGCAAAAGGCTCCCGACCCCTTCTCGGCAACCCGCTCAGTGGCTGTGGCCGCAACTGCTCGGCTTGCCACAGCAGCCCGCCATCGGCAGCGATGCGGCAGGGCTGGCAATCGGCAATGCGATCCCGCCGCTGATGATCCGCTCGACTGTGGCGTCGACCGGAGTCTCACCGGTCTCAACGCCCGCGCGCTGGCACAATTCGCCCCAAGTGCGAATCGTCTCCTTCATGCTGTGCTGGATGGAAACGGTGCGGGAATTCTGGTCGCAGTGGTAGTCGTATGTGGGCATGGCTGTTTCTCCTGTCGTGTTGATGACAACCTGAAGGATATCCGTCGGGACTCGCGCGGGGCAAGCGCAGGGTGGCATGTCAGGCGCGCCCTGGGTAGAAGATCGGGACATCGGTCATTTGTCATTTCTCATTTGTCATTGGCTCATTTGTCATTGGCTCATTTGTCATTGGCTCGTTGGTCATTGGCTCACGGCTATTGGTCATTGGGATCGGGGATTGGCAAATCGACCATTAGCCAATCGCCAACGATCAATCACCAATTGCCTTTTGTCGCGCAAGGAATCGAATGCCGCACAACTCGTTCATCACCATTCCCGGCCAGTTTCCACAGACGCGGTTGCGCCGTCCGCGCCGGCGGGACTGGTCGCGGCGGCTGGTGCGGGAAAACCACCTGACCGTCGACGACCTGATCTGGCCGGTGTTCGTCCACGAAGGCCAGAACCGGCGGACGGCGATTTCGTCGATGCCCGGCGTCGAGCGGCTGTCGGTCGACCTGCTGGTCGATGCCGTCGCCCATGCGGCGGAGTTGGGCATCCCCGCGGTCGCCGTGTTCCCGGCCACCGATCCCGCGCTGAAAAACGAAGCGGCGACCGAAGCCATCAACCCCGAAAACCTCGTCTGCCGCGCCGTCCGGGCGATCAAGGCGGCGAAGCTGGAGATCGGTGTCATCTGCGACGTGGCGCTCGACCCCTACACCTCGCACGGACAAGACGGTCTCGTGCGCAATGAGTACGTCGTCAATGACGAAACGCTGCATGTCCTGTGCGAACAGGCGATCGTCCAGGCGCAGGCGGGCTGCGATGTGATCGCCCCGTCGGACATGATGGACGGCCGCATCGGTGCCGTGCGCCGCGCCCTTGATGAGGCGGGCTTTGTCGACGTGCAGATCCTGGCCTACGCCGCCAAGTATGTGTCGGCGTTCTACGGACCGTTTCGCGATGCGGTGGGCTCGGCCGGCAATCTCGGCCAGGGTGACAAGCGCACATACCAGATGGACCCCGCCAACGGTGACGAAGCGCTGCGCGAAGTCGCCCTCGACCTGGCCGAAGGGGCCGACATGGTGATGGTCAAACCGGGGATGCCGTACCTCGACATCGTGCAGCGGGTGAAATCGGCGTTCGGCGTCCCCACCTTCGCGTACCAGGTCAGCGGCGAGTACGCGATGCTGACCGCCGCCGCCCAAAACGGCTGGCTGGATCGCGAGAAGTCGATGCTGGAAAGCCTGCTCTGTTTCAAACGCGCCGGTGCCGACGGCGTGCTGACCTACTTCGCCATCGACGCGGCCGAAGCCCTCCTCCGCGGGTAGATCGCGGGGAATGCCGGACATGACTGCCTGTTGAAAAACGTACCCCACGTTTTTCAACACGCTGTCCGCGCTGCGTCAATCGGTCATTCCAACTCGTGGACGTCGTGCAAAACTCCGGGCGGGATGCAGACCAGCAGGACGCTCAGTCGACCGATCGCCTTGTGCTTCACACCGCGGGGCACATAGACGACCACTCCCTTGTGGACCTCGATCTCTTCATCATCAAGGATCATCGAGCCGGTGCCGTCGATGATGTAGTAGACCTCGTCGGTGTGCGCGTGATAGTGCAGCTTGGCGTGGCTGATGTCGACTTGATGCACCTCGGCCGACGCCCCGTCGTGCTCTTCGATCAGCGGCCGGATCTGTCCGCACGTTTCAGCCGACGGCGTCACCTGTTCGGGATCACGACGCAGAAACTTCGGGGCGGTCGCGGTCATCGTGGTTCCTTTCAAACGGACTCCTTCGAGTCCGCTCACGTCACACAACGTTCAACAGCAATGGCAGAGTGCCGGGATTGCCTTTTACGTAGCCATCATCGCTCCGCGTGATGAGCCTTTTGGGGTCAGACGTCCACATGTGTGCGGCTCTTCACGCGGAGCGATGTTGGCGACGCTGGTCTGAGTTGGAGCCTCGCTGAATTCTGAGCATTACCGGCGGGATCGTCCCGTCATTCAAGTCGGTTGGCAAGCATGAACAGGCTGTTGAGATTCGCTCGGACGAGGCGTCCAAGCTACGAGTTTCAACACGCTGCTACCAATCGCCGACGCTGCCGTCGGGGTAAAAGACTCGTTGGGGGAGCTCCTGCTCGAACGGGTGCTTCTTCACTTCGGCCTCGTTGATCTCGATGCCGAGGCCGGGTCGGGTGTTTGGTTTGACGATGCGGCCTTTCGGTTCGATGGTGAAGCCTTCGCTGACGACATCGCCGCGCCAGGGGACGTCGTTGTGGACGGTTTCGCAGATGATGTAGCCGGGCTGCGAGAACCCGAACTCCAGCGAGGCGGCCGTGCTGACCGGTCCCTGGGGATTGTGCGGGGCCAGCGAAATCCGATGGGCATCCGCGAGTGCCGCGATGCGGCGCGCCGCGGTCAGGCCGCCGCAATGGGTGATGTCGAGTTGGCAGACTTCGCAGCCGCGCTGGTGGAACAAGTCGCGGAACGTCGCCAGGTCCGTGATCCGCTCGCCCGTCGCCACCGGTGTGGTGATGGCCGCGTTGATCGCCGCCAGCCCCGCGATGTTCTCGGGCCAGCACGGTTCCTCGAAGAAGTACAGGCCGTACGGATCGAGGGCCTTGCCGAACTTCAGGCCCATCGCGGGTGAGGGGCGCGCATGACAGTCGACCATGATGTCGATGTCGTCGCCAACCGCGTCGCGCATGGCGGCGACCGCAGCCTCGGCCAGCCGGACCGGTCGCAGGCCCTCCAGCGGCATCGTCGGCGGAACGGCCATCGCCTTGAACGCGGTGAAACCGTCGGCGACCGCCTGTCGCGCCAGATCGCCGAACTGCCGGGCGTCGTCCATGGAGGTCTCGTAGAAGTCCTCCATCTTGCCGCCGCCGAGATGGCTGTACGTCCGAACGTAGTCTCGGACCCGGCCGCCCCACAACTGGCTGCAGGGCATGTTCGCGATCTTGCCGGCGATGTCCCACAGGGCGAGATCGATCCCGCTGATCGCCGTCGCGCGCACGATGCCGTTGCCGTGCCAGAAGTGCTGGCGAAACATCATCTGCCACAGGTGCTCGATCCGTCGCGGGTCTTCACCGACGATCAACTCGGCGAT
>JANMLE010000027.1:0-8092 GCA_031372385.1 Planctomycetota bacterium
TTCTTCGTCGTCATCGGGAATCCGCAGCGCATCGTCGCGCGCTTCGGATTCGAGCATCGATGTGACGCGACTGTCGGACGTCGCCCGGCGGCAGCGATCTTGTGCCCAGTTGCGCAGCGCGAAGATCTTGTCTTCCATCGTCACCGACAGCGGCACGGTTGACCGCCAGGCCCGTTCCAAATCTTCGTGTTGCAGGATGTGTCCCTGTCCGAACGCATCGATCATGGCGGTGATCACGACCTGTTCCAGTTCCGCGCCGCTGAAGCCTTCCGCCCGCGAGGCCAAATCATCGACATCGAACTGTTCGGGCTTCCAGCCCCGCTTTTTCAGATGGATGCCCATGATGTGTTTTCGTTCTTCGAAGTTGGGCAGATCGACGAAGAACAGTTCATCGAACCGGCCGCGGCGGAGCATTTCCGGCGGCAGGTTCTGCACCGAGTTGGCCGTGGCAATGACGAAGATCGGCTTTTGAATCTCACTCATCCAGGTGAGGAAACTGCCGACCAGTCGGGTCATGGTCGCATCGCCGCCGCCGCTGCCGTCGGTCTCCGCACCGGCGAATCCCTTTTCGATTTCGTCCAGCCACAGGACGGCGGGCGCGATCGATTCGACCAGTGCCAGCGCGTTGCGCATGTTCTTCTCCGACTCGCCCCGCGCGCTTCCCAGCAGGTTGGCGATGTCCAGGCGGATCAGCGGAAAGGCGAGCAAGCGGGCCGTGGCCCGCGCGGTCAGACTCTTTCCGCAGCCCTGCACTCCCAGCAACAGCATCCCCTTGGGAAGCGGAATCCCCTGCTCTCTCGCGCGCGGCGAATACGCTTCCGCGCGGCGGCCCATCCAGTCCTTCAGCGCATCCAGGCCGCCGATGTCACCGACACCCTCTTCGAGATCGTAGAACTCCAGCAGGTCGGAGCCCGATGCGAGCGTCCGCTTTTCCGAGATCAACGTCGTGAAGACCGCATCGTCGAGTTCCGCGCGGCCATGCAGCGCGCGTCGCCACGCCTTGCGGGCTTCCTGTGTCGACAGACCCATCACCGCCTTGATCAGCTTGTCCTGTTGATCGTCGCTCAGCGGCAAATCGGCCTCACCGGCGTCGAGTCGCTCCGACATCACCGCATCGAATTCGGGACGCAGATCCTCGTAGTCGGGCAGCGGCAGTTCGATCCGGACCGCGTCCTTCGCCAGATCAAACGGGATCTCGGCGACCGGCCCGAGGAAGATGAGCGTCTTGCGGTTGGCGATCAGCTCGTTCAGCACGTCGCGTAACCGGCGCACGATGACGGGGTCTTTGATCCACGCATGAAAGTCCTTCACCAGGAAGACGTGTCCCGGCGGATAGTCGCCCAGTTGCAACAGCAGTTGCCAGGCCGATGGCTCGACATCGGTCGCCCCGATCGGCGGCGGTTGCAGCCCGCCCGTGATCGTCCAGGTCACGAGCCCGCGTTCGATTTCGAGAGTCAGCTCGGCCAGTTCGTGTTCCCAACGCTGTTCCTCCCACGTCTGGAGAAACAGCAGCGGATACCCGGCTTCGACGCGCGAGCGGAGATCATCGAGAACGGCTTCGGTGTTCATGGTTGGGTTCGATCGGAAGTGAGGAGAAATGACTGCTGGGGTGAGCCGCACCAGCCGGTCCCGTCATGCCTCACGCGGGAGAAGGTGAGGAGTTCGGGTCGTTTAACCCTGAGCCAACGGCGAAGGTGGTCGGGTGACAGTGCCGCGATGCCCATGCCGACGATGCCAGCGGAGTCGGACGCTTCCACCCGCCCCACCTTCGCCGTTGGCTCAGGGTTAAACGAATCAGTCTGAGCCGCGCGTGGCATGGTTCAGCACGACCCCCTTCTTCAAGATCAGGTTCGCGTAGACCGCCGTTTCGCCCGTGGCGACGATGGCGTACGACGCCTTGGCGAAGTCGTAGAAGTGGAACCGTTCGACGGGTCGCAGTTCGATCTCGCGCCCCTCGTGCTTCGCGATCAGCGTCCGGTACTCCGTCCAGATCGGCGGCTCGGGCGTGGCCTCGTCGACCGGCTGCATCACGCTGGCGGGATGGTCGACGAACGTGTCGAGCGGGAAGAATTTCAGGATCGCATCGAGCAACTCGGGCACGCCGTGCCCATCCGCGCGAACCAGCCGCTGCGCATGCGACTCGGCGGGGAAATTGCCGTCGGCGAGAACAAGCTCGTCGCCATGTCCCATCCGCATCAGGAGGGACATCAATTCGGGAGACAGGCAGGGGGGAATGAGTTTGAGCATCGTCGGCTGGTGTCGCTGTGGGTTGGTGGAGGTTGAATTGGCGGGCTGGATGATAACGAGAGGATGGACGCAACACGAAGGACCGCCGCGTCACCGCGGTCCTTCCGGTGACTACTGTAGTTTCTCACTGGCGGGGCCAGCACAATATGGCGGGAACATCTGTGTAGACTGTTGAGCCGCGGTGCCTTGCGGGTGAGTTGACCGTCTTGTCATTGGTGCTTCGAGCCCGTCTGTCGTTTGGTCGCGATGGCTGGCGACTCGATCAGTGGTGACACGCGGGCGGGCCGGTTTGTCCGGTTCGTTCGCCGGTTCCCGTTCCGGAGATTGTTCCAGACACACCCTCGCCGCCCGCGTTGCCCGTATGTTGTCTCGGGGGTTGTTGCACGGTCGTTTTGGCGGAGGTGTCCGATGAGACAGAAGGGTTTCTCGAAGTCGCCGACGGGGCGGAGTCGTTCGGCGGAGTTGGCTCCCGTTCCTCCCGCTGCGGCGGGGATCGACGTTCACAGCGAGTTTCATTTCGTGGCGGTTCCGGAAGACCGCGATCCGCAGCCGGTGCGGAAGATCGGGGCGTTCACCGGGGAGTTGCACCGGCTGGCGGACTGGTTGGCGGCGTGCGGGATCAAGTCGGTGGCGAGGGAGTCCACGGGGGGCCACTGGATTCCGCGGTGGGAGTTGCTGCCGCAGCGGGGGTTCGCAGTGATTCTCGTCGATCCGCGCCAACTGAAGTCGGTGCCGGGCCGCAAGTCCGACGTGATCGACGGCCAGTGGCTGCGTCAACTGCACACGTACGGGTTGCTGGCGGCGGCGTTTCGTCCCGACGAGCAGACGGTGGTGTTGCGGGCCGACCTGCGGCAGCGGGCCACGCTGGTGGAGTTCTCGGCCCGGCACATTCTGCACAGGCCGAAGGCCCTGACGCAGAGGAACCTCCAGCTGGAGAAGGTGCTGTCGGACATCACCGGCCTGACGGGGCTGTCGATCCTCGACGCCATCTTGGCGGGCCAGCGCGATCCGCTCCAACTGGCCAAGCGGCGTCACGAACGCTGCCACAAGGACGAAGCCACCATCGCCGCCGCCTCCACCGCCGAAACAGTCAACCCCATCTCTAACACGGTTTGAATCAGCACCCAACACTGACAACCGCCACAACACCGAAGTATGTTCCTCAGGAGTCCCGTCGCTCTGCCGACGGTACGGCTTGAGCTGGGGATTCTACGATGCGCCACGACGATGAAGATGAGGAAGACGATGAAGACTGGAACGACGAGGACACCGACGATGACGGCTACGTTCCGTGCCCCCATTGCGGCGCGTCAATGTACGAAGAGGCGGGATACTGTTCGTCGTGCGATCGTTGGATCTCGCGCGAGGATGTTCCGCGCAAGCCCCTGCCGGCGTGGATGGTCGTGTTGGTCCTGATGGCACTGGCAGGGTTGGTCGTTAGTGCCTTGCGTCTGTTTTGATCTTGGGGTGGGAGCAGCGGCGAAATGCAGGCACTGGTCACCGGCGGCGGCGGATTTCTCGGCAAGGCGATCGTGACGCGTCTGGTCGCGTCGGGCGTCGTTGTCCGCAGCCTTGCGAGGGGCGAGTACCCCGAGCTTCAGCAACTGGGCGCGGAATGCGTGCGCGGTGATGTGGCCGATGCCGCCGCCGTGCTGCGCGCGGCCGAGGGCTGTGATGTCGTGTTTCACGTCGCGGCCAAGGCGGGCATCTGGGGCCGGTACGACGACTATCACCGGGCGAATGTTGTCGGCACCGAAAACGTGCTGGCCGCGTGCCGCGCCCATCAGATCTCCAAGCTGGTCCACACCAGCTCACCGAGCGTGGTCTTCAACGGCCGGGACGAAGCGGGGATCGACGAGTCTGCGCCGTACCCGGACAAGTACCTGGCCCATTACCCGCAGACCAAGGCGATCGCCGAACGCGCGGTCTTGAAGGCGAATGGCGAACGACTCGCCGATGGCAGGTTGCTGTCAACCGTCGCGCTGCGACCGCACCTCATCTGGGGGCCGGGTGACAATCATCTGGTGCCGCGCCTGATCGAACGCGCACGGCAGGGCAAGCTGCGGCGCGTCGGTGCGGGAACGAACGTCGTGGATACCGTCTAGATCGACATCGCGGCCGACGCGCATCTGCTCGCAGCTCATAAGCTCACGCCGGAGTCACCGATCGCGGGCCGGGCCTACTTCATCACCAATGGTGAACCGGTGCCGTTGTGGGATCTGGTCGATCGCCTGCTGGCGTGCGGTGGATTGCCACCGGTGAAGCGGCACATCTCCGCCCGCTCCGCCTACATCGCCGGAGCCATCCTCGAAACGATTTACCGTTGGACCGGCCGTTCGGACGAACCCCCAATGACGCGGTTCGTCGCCCGGCAACTCACGACCGCCCACTGGTTCGACATCACCGCAGCCCGCCGCGACCTCGGATACCAGCCGCACGTCACCATCGACGAAGGCTTGAAGCGACTCGCCAAGTGGTTGAACGCTAGCGGCGTTGAAACGTGAATCGTCAGGCCAATTCCTCCCAGCCCGCACTCCGCCCTCGACGGAGCGGGTTGCGTCGCTTGAGGCATCTTCGCAGCTCGGTCGTGCCACTGTTTGGCCGCTTTGGGACAAACAGTGAGGAGGTGAGTTGACTCGCCACTGGCACTGCTTCTCTGAGGACTCCGAAGCAGTGGCACGCCGGTTTGTACTCACGAATCAAGCCGTTCCACCCCGCCCAACCTCGGACGGATTGGGGTTGATGGGATGAAAAGTTCGGTGGAGAGTTCAGCCGACGCCTCGTAGACTGTGACATCGTTGATCTCCGGCGGTTGATCTCGTTCACGGAGTCGAAAATGCCTTCGCCGTTTCCCGGAATGAATCCCTGGCTCGAACAAGACGCCTTGTGGCACGACTTCCATCAAAGCTTTCTACCGGGCATGCGCGATGCCATCGCTGATGAAGTTTCGCCTCGCTACTACGTCGCGCTCGAAGAACACGTCTACATCCAGGAACCGCCGGAGCCGCGTGCCAGATTCATCGGCCGGCCGGACCTCGCGATCGTCGGCACGGGTGAAGCCGGTTTCCCAGCGTCGACCGCCGTCATGGAAGCTCCGGTCTACACCGCGCTTCCTGAACCGCTGGATGTTCTGCACGAGTCCTTCATCGAGATTCGAGATTCCGAGAGCGACTTCCTCGTCACGGTGCTGGAGTTGCTGAGTCCCTCCAACAAACAAGCGGGCTATGACCGGGACGCCTATATCGCGAAGCGTCGTCACTATCTGTTGAGCGACGTGAACTTCATCGAGATCGACCTCCTGCGTGGCGGACCGCGGATGCCGATCGAGGAGCTTTCCCCCTGCGATTACTACGTGCTGGTCAAGTGTGCGAGCGACCGGACCCGCGCGGGGGTCTGGCCCATCCGGTTGCGGGACGTCCTGCCGCAGATTCCAATTCCGCTGCGCGCCCCCGATCCCGATGTGCGGCTCGACCTGCAAGCGGTGCTGCATTCCGTCTACGACCGCGCCGGCTATCGACACCGCATCTACCGGGGCGTTCCCAAACCAAAACTGGTCGCCGACGACGCCCAATGGGCCGAAGCGATCGTGAAAGAGCACCTCGCCACGTAACCGGACGGCAGGGCCTTCCTTGAGGCTTCTTCGCAGCTTGGGTGTGCCATTGTTTGGCCGCTTCGGGACAAACCGTGGGGAGGAGTGTAGGCTCGCCGCACAAACTGCGTCTCCGGGGACTCCGATGCAGTGGCAACGCGGTTCGTGATCACAATTCGAGCCGGCAAATCCCGACTGTGTGCCCGCCGTGAAGCAACCACAGACACCCGCGCCAGCTCTATTGGCCGCGTTCGTACTGAATGAGTTCGTCGGTTTCCGTGTCAATGGTCACCGTGAGATCACCGCCAGACAGGATGAAACCGGGAGCGGGCAGGGACGCGAAACGGATCGTGCAAACTCCCTGAGACACGGACGCGGTGATATCCATCGTCTCCACGTGATAACCCAACCCGCGGGCTGTCCGGAGCGCGGCTTGGATTCCACGAACGAGTTGGGTGTCGTAATCGGACGCGGCGGCGACACTCATGGTTGCGGTTCCTTGGTTACCGGTTTCAGCAGTTCGACAGTCCGTCCGACGACGGCCACCACACCGTCATTGTCAATGTGATAGATCTTCTCGCGACTGATGACAAGCTGATGCGGTCCCATCGTTTCAGGTTAGTGGTTCGACAGACGAATGTCTTGAGGACTCGGCTCCTGCTTCCATTCTTTCCCCGTGTTGGGGTGAGTGTGGAAGCTGCCAACGATTTCATGCCCCTGATAAAGCCCGTTCGGACAGATCGGATAACTCGGCGAATCGCGCGCGGATGACGGCAGCCGCACCACGGCGATGACACCGGTTTGCACATCTCGAACCAGGAAACCGCCCTGTTCTTGCGGGCGTGAGCCGCCCATGTCACTCTCGACATACGCCTGACGCATTCCCGCGACCGCACTTTGATCAGCCAGCAATTCGCTCACAGTCGGCTTCTTGCTCACGACGACTCACCTCGCGATTGTGAACCTGCCAACACGCCCCGCCAGTTTGTCGACTGGCGTTCGCACAGGAAAGTGTTCGGCGAATTGTCTGCTCACGCGAAGCGAGAATGGCGATGTAGCAAGGACGGAATTGTTGTGCTCGACGTTTCTTCACATCGTGGACGTGCCACTGTTTGGCCGCTTGGGGACAAGCAGTGAGGAGGAGGGTTGGCTCGCCACTCGCACCGCTTCTCCGAGGACAAGCAGTGTTCTTCGAGTGGATTCCCGCCTCATCGGCACTGCTTCTCCGAAGATTCCGAAGCAGTGGCACGCCTGACATTGTTTATTGCCTCAAGCAGAGTACCCCGCCTTCCCACCACGTTGGACGTGCCACTGCTTGTCGGCTTTGGGACAAGCAGTGCGAGTGGTGAGCCGATCCTCCATCGGCATTGCTTGTCCCAAATCCGACCAGCAGTGGCACATCTTTGAGACCGCGCGTCGGTCGAACAGGGCCACCCCGCCCAGTGCAAATCATGCTGCTAAGCGAAGCCACGCGCCAAGGACGCAGGGCCCTGAGCGCACTCGCGAGTTATGTGCCAACCGTGGTGCCGGTGTCCTGATGGATGATGGAGGACACGGATTCCAGCGTGCTGTAGCAAAAGAGACTGCGCGTGATGACGCAGAACCGCGTTCGGCCGTTCTCGGTGGGATCAAACGCCACATTCTCCGGGTGTTCGATCGTCAACCGGTCGCCGTTTTCCAGATTGATCACGAACGGTTCAAACGGCTGTCGATGAATCAGGTGCTGAATGGCCAGTCTCGTTTCCTCTGCACGCATGGGACTTTCCTATGGGGGGTGACTCAACTGAATCGATGTGCCAGATGTTGCGAAATCATGGCTTCGTCGATCACGGTATTCAACTCAACCGGCCGTCGTGGCCGGGGCTGGACCAACGGGAAGCCCCGGGGGTTGCGGAGGTGAACGACGTTGGCTTGAAGACCAGTAATCAATCCATTGAAACAAAACTCACCAACGACCGGGGTTTCGCCCAAAGCGGCTCCAACCCCGGCCACTCCGCCGCGCGAAGTCACACGATAGGAATGTCGGGCAGGTTCGGATCAGGGGGCGGGTTGTCGGTGTCAGTTGGAATGTTTGGCCGGGCGAACGGGAGTTGAGCATGCGCTGGCGACACTGGCACACGGCTGAATGCTGTTCAAGTCACGTTCTTCAGTCTGTTGAGCGTGATACAAATCCCACCGCATCTGCAAATTCATCCAGAAATCTGGGGACATCCCGAAGAATCTTCCCAAGCGCAGAGCCATGCTCGGGGTGATGCC